>QGUQ01000383.1 GCA_003242195.1 Bacillota bacterium
TGGGGACGATGAATCCCTCCACCCAACGCGCCGGTAGCCCGATGCTGCGCAGCATGACGGCGGCGGCGGAGGCGAAGGCCGTGCAATAGCCCCGCTGCAGGTCGAAGAGGAAGTAGTCCACGAAGTCTCGGCCTGCCGGCGTGTAAGGCATGTTCAGGTCGTAGCGGAACCGGCGCAGGTAGCTCTCGATGGCCCTGGCCGCGTCGTAGGGGTTGTCCCGTCCCCGGGTCACCTCATGGGCCAGTACCCGCACCCGTTCGGGCAGGTCCTGCGGTAGCTGGAGGTAGGAGGGGGGGACGAATTCGGCGATGCCCCGACCCTCGCTCATGGCGCGCCGGGCGGCCGCCCGGATGGCGGCGGGGTCGAACTCCGGCGTCACCGAGCGGACCGTGTAGGGGGCCTGTCCCCACTCGCGGCCGACGAGCAGCGTCCGGTCCACCGTGACCAGGGGCAAGAGGCCGCGCACGGGACGCACCGGGCGGGTGCCGTCCAGCGGCAGCGGGGACCCGTTGATGGCACGGGGCTCCAGGACGGCGTACAGGAAGGATTTCAGGGGCATCCGGGGTTCGATGTGCTGGACGATGACCCGCCGGTCATCGGACACGGCGCCCGGTGAGCCCGCCGGTGAGGCGGCCCGGTCCAGGTTTCGTTCCCGGTGTCCGGCCGCCGGCCACGTCACGGGCTCACCCCAGGAGCGGCCGTCGTAGTAGAGCCGCGTTGCGCCGCGCAGGTAGAGGGCGCGGGGCAGGCGCTCCCCTTCCACGGTGACCGTGAGCACCGGCATGGCCGACGGAAAGAACGGGCCGCCCAGGTACTGTCGCGGGGCGACGGCGCTGGCGGGCCCGCCGGGGACGGCGCCCCAGCCCCCGGGCCGGTTCGCCGCGGTGAAGGGGAGCAGTTGGTTGGCCATGCGGGTCAGGGGCACCCAGTCGAGGGGCTCCTGCCGGGGAGGCAGCTGCAGGGCCATGACGGCCGCTACCAGCACAACGGCCAGGAGTTGGGCCAGCCCGGGCAGGGACAGCCGCAAGGGCACCGACCGGCGGGCCAGTTCCTCCTGCAGGCCCGGGTCGGGGACCGTGGCCGGCGGGCGCCGGGGTGTGCTCCAGAGCCCTGCCGGGTCCCACCAGCGCCGGACCCAGCTCTGCCACCAGCGGCGGGTGGAGGCGGCAGGGGGCCACGCCCTCCCCCCTGCGGGTTCCGCCAGACGGGCCAGGCCGGTAAAGGCGAGGGAGAGGACGAGGTAAGCGGCGGGCCAGCCCTCCGGGCGCGGTAGCCGGCCGTAGAACCAGGCCAGGATCAACGCCAGGCCCCCCGCCACCACGGGCGCCAGGGCGGTAGTGGGCCTGCGGGCGGCCCGCAGCACCAGGGCCACGTGGAGGGCCGCCGCCACCAGGGTTCCGGGAACCAGCAACGGGGCGGGCAGGCGCTCGTACGTTCCCAGCCAGAGTTCGCGGAGCACGCCGCCGGCTGCGGCCGCCGTAGCCCCCGGAAAGGGCGACGCCATGAAGTCAGCCAGGCGCTCCGGCGCCACCAGGGCGAGCCACCCGGTCCGGGCAGCCACGACCGCCACCAATAGCAGGCTCGCCAGGGGGACGTTGGTCAGCACCGCCAGCACAGCCGCCGCACCCAGGGTCAGGAGGAAGGGCTCCCGGGCTCCCGCCGGCCAGCCCAGAAAGGGGCTCAGGCCGCCCATCAGGGTCAGGGTGGCGGCGAGACCGGTGAAAGCCAGCAGCCAGTACCACCCGCTGGAGGCGGGCAACGCAACGCCGGGCGCCGCCCGCCGGCGGCTGCCGGCGCCGACCCATCCGTTCCGCGGAAGGCCGGTCGGGCGGCTGGCGGGGGTCGCTCCGTCCCTCCCGGAAGGCCGGCCGGGGACCCATGGGCGGTCTGCGCCCCGGGAGGAGCGGGTGGGCGTCGTGAGGCCACCGGGGTGCCCGCTCATGACGGTTGCCACCTCGCCGGTTCCGTGATGCCCGGCGACCGGGATGATGGCGTCGCCGCTGGAACCAGAGGCTCCGGTACTCCCTCCGGTCCTGCCATGAAGACCGGGATCCCTTCGGTCGCCAGCGCCCGGAGCTGGCGGCGGGAGGTTCCGCCGCCGAAGGCGCCCGGCCACACCGGAGGTTCACTCGCCTGTGGGGACGGCGCCGCCCGGAGGAAGGCCTCGCGCCGCAGGAGGAAGAGGGCGGCGGAGTGCCCCTGGCGCCGCAGCCGGGTGAGTTCGGCCGCCAGTCGTGCCGAGAGACCCGGGGTGATGACCACCACCGACGAGCGGGGCGTCAGCAGGGCTTGCTGGGTGGCCAGGAGCTCCGCCACGGGCACGTCGCCGCCGTCTCCCAGGTCCACGAGCCAGCGCATCACCTGCTGGAAGTGGCGCGGCCCGCGGCCGGGCGGTAGCCAGGAGAGCCGCTCGTCGTGGGCTACCGCTCCCACCGGCAGGTCCTGCCGCAGCGCGTGGGCGGCGACGCCGGCGGCCAGCGAGATCGCTGCTTCCACGGTCGACGCAGCGCCCTGCCCCGCCTGCACGCGGCGGTCCAGGTCGATGAACACGACGATGTCGGTGGT
>QGUQ01000384.1 GCA_003242195.1 Bacillota bacterium
CGGAGGTGGCCTTCCTCTTCGGCGGCGAGCTGACGTCCGAACGCCTGCGCCGGGCGACGCGCCTGCGGTGGATCCAGGCGGCCTACGCGGGGGTGGACCGCCTCCTGGAGGCCGCGCCGGACCTGCGGCGCCACCCGGTCTTGTTGACCAACGCCCGCGGCATGCACGCCGCCACCATCGCCGACCACGTGTTCATGTTCATGTTGGCCTGGGCCCGCCGCCTACCCGCGTACGTGGAACAGCAACGGCGGCATCAATGGAAGCGCCAGCCCACCCGCGAGCTGGCCGGCGAGACCGTGACGGTGGTGGGGCTGGGCGCCATCGGCCGGGAAGTGGCCCGCCGCGCCCTGGCCTTCGGCATGCGCGTCCTGGGCGTGCGGCGCCGGCCCGAGCCCGTTCCCGGCGTGGACACCGTGGTCACCCCCGACCGCCTCCGCGAGGTGTTGGCGCCTGCCCACTGGGTGGTGATTAGCACGGCCCTCACGCCGCAGACCCGCCACCTGATCGGCGCCCCCGAACTGGCCGCCATGCGGCGGGACGCCTTCCTCATCAATGTCTCCCGGGGCGCGGTGGTGGATGAAGAGGCTCTGATCCGGGCCCTGCGCGAAGGGACCATCGCCGGGGCGGGGCTGGACGTCTTCGCCGAGGAGCCCTTACCGCCGGACCATCCCTTCTGGGACATGGACAACGTGCTGATCACGCCCCACACCGCAGGGAACATGCGCGACTACGTGGGCCGTGCCGTCGACCTGTTCGTCGAGAACCTCACCCGTTTCCGGCGTGGCGAGCCTCTCCTCAACGTCGTCGACAAGGAACAGGGGTACTAGGGAGGCGTCCGGGTCCCGGGTCCTCCTCCGAGGGGCGGGCGGCGGAGGGAGGAACGGGGCCGGGGCCGGGGGGCCGCCCCCGGCCCCGCCACGGCTCTGCCCCGACCCGCTCTTACCACTTCCCGCGATGCTCCCCGCCCCGACCTCGGACCGCCTCAGCCGCGGCGAGCGGCCCGCGCCAGCCTCTCTGCCCGCGCCTGCACCTCATGTTCCACCCGTTCCATGTCGATGGTCAACAGCTCGCCACCGTCCACCAGGACACGGCCGTGGACCAGCACGGTGTCCACGTCGGCGGCCTTGGCCGAGTAGACCACCAGGCTGGTCAGGTCATGGCGCGGCCACAGGTGGGGTGCGTTCAGGTCGAGGATGACGATATCCGCCAGATAACCGGGGGCGAGGCAACCCAACTTGTCGAAGCCCAGGGCCCGCGCGCCGCCTACCGTGGCCATGCGCAGCGTCTGCCACGCCGGTAGGGCCCGGGCGTCCATCCGCGACACCTTCTGGAGGTTGGCCGCCAGGCGCATCTCCTCGAACATGTCCAGGTGATTGGTGCTGGCGGCGCCGTCGGAGGCCAAGCCCACCGTTACCCCGGCTTCCAGCAGCTCGGTGACCGGGGCAATCCCGCTGGCCAGCTTGCAGTTGGAGATGGGGTTGTGGGCCACGCGGACGCCGTGGCGGGCCAGAACTTCGATATCCTCGGACTCCAGGTGGACGCAGTGGGCGGCCAGCGTCTCGTGCTCGAAGACGCCCAGGTCGGCGAAGTGCCGGATGGGCGACTTCCCGTACTGAGCCCGAATCTCTTCGATCTCCGCCTTCGTCTCGGCCAGGTGGGTGTGAATCGGGCATGCCAGCTTCTCGGCGGCAGCCAGGACCTGGCGCACGAACTCTGGCGGGCACGTGTAGGGCGCGTGGGGTGCCAGGGCACAGCGAATGCGGCCCTCACCGGCTCCCTGGAAGGTGGCCACCAGCTCGCGCCCTTCCTCCAGGGCCCGGTCGCTCCCAGGCGCCACGCCGATCAGCCCGCGGGAAAGGTGGGCGCGCACGCCGGTCTCCAGAACGGCCTGGGCCACCCGATCCATGAAGAAGTACATGTCGGCAAAGGTGGTCACGCCGGCTTGCAGGGACTCCGCGATGGCCAGCAGCGTGCCCCAGTAGACGTCGTCGCCGGTCAGGTTCTCCTCGGCCGGCCAGATGTGCTCCCGGAGCCAGGGCATGAGGGGTACGTCGTCGGCGTAGCCGCGAAGCAGCGTCATGGCGTGATGGGTGTGGGCGTTGACGAAGCCGGGCAGCACGGCCTTGCCCCGCGCGTCGATGCGGCGCGTTGGGGCCCAGTCCGCTGGGAGCCCCGCCGCCGGTCCGACGTACGCGATGCGCTCGCCCTCCACGGCCACCACGGCGTCCTCCAGGATCTCAAAAGGCCCGTCTCCCTCGCCGGCAAAGACCCAGCCACCCTCGATCAACACCCGGGTCGGCATCCCCGCTCCCTCCCATCGCGAGTCTTAGCCTTGCCAGCTGGCCAGGTAACGGCGCTGCCCGTCCGTCAGGCGATCGATGCGGACGCCCAGTGCCTCGAGCCGCAAGAGCGCGACCTCCTCATCCAGCTCGGGCGGCAGCGGGACCACCCGCGGCTCCAGTCGGTCGGCCTCACGGTCGATCCAGCAGAGGGCCAGGAGCTGCAGTCCGAAGGAAAGGTCCATGATCTCGGCGGGATGGCCGTCGCCCGAGACCAGGTTGA
>QGUQ01000385.1 GCA_003242195.1 Bacillota bacterium
CCGACGGGCACGTCTCCTTCTACCTGGACAACCCGGAGAACTCCCTCACCGGCTGGAGCGACCAGGGTGACCGGAAGATCCTGGCCGACTACGGCCTGGCCTACCTCTTCATCCTGTACCTGCACGACCACTTCGGCGGCGGGCCCTTCCTGCAGGCGCTGGTGGCCGAACCGGCCAACGGCAGCCAGGGCGTCGACCGCGTGCTGGCGGCCTTCGGCCACAAGGAGCGGTTCATCGACGTCTACCGTGACTTCAACGTGGCCCTGCTGGCCGACGGCTTCGAACGCGCTCCGGAGCGCTATCAGTTCCGCAGCATCGACCTGCGGCAGTTCGGCAGCAAGGGCGGCCTCAACCTGGACGCCGAAACCTTCGGCGACGGCCAGGTGCCCGGCTGGGGCACGGACTTCATGACGGTCTGGCGCAAGGGCGACGCCCCGGTCAAGGAGGTCCGATTCAACGGCCTCGACTACCTGCCCACGCCCTGGAGCGTGGTGGACGCCCCGGCGGGCGGTGACGGCAAGGCGCTGTGGAGCGGCACCGGCAACCTGCTGGACAACTGGCTGGTGTTGCCCGCGGATCTGACGGGCGCCTCCACGGCCACGCTGTCCTTCGACCACTACTACGACATCGAGGAAGCCTGGGACTACGGCTTCGTGCAGGTCTCCACCGACGGCGGCAAGACGTGGCAGAGCCTGGCCAACGAGAACACCACGGACGTCCTGGACCCCAACGCCCATCCCCGGGTCAAGGAGAACGTGCCGGGCTTCAGTGGCGCGTCCGGCGGCTGGCGCACGGAGCGATTCGACCTCAGCCCCTACGCCGGGCGGAAGATCCTGCTGGCCTTCCGCTACGTCACGGACTGGGCCTCCGCCGGCAATGACGAGTCCCATGACAACGATGGATGGTTCATCGACAACATCCGGGTGGAGGCCGGCGGTGCCACCGTGGCCGGTCCCTTCGACGGTTCCAGCCTGGAGGGCTTCTCGAGCCTGTACGAGGCCATCGGCCAGCCCGTGCAATATCTGGTCACGGTGGTGGAGCTGGGCGAGCAGGGCAAGGTGAAGGTTCGCGAGTTCCGCTTCAAGAACAAGCCGTCCCAGGAGGACCTGAACCAGATCCGCGCCGTCCTGGGAGGCTCCGGCAAGGCAGAGCGCAAGCTGGTGCTGGTCAGCCACGCGGCGCCGGATGACTCCGCCACGACGGCGTCCTACGAGGTGAGCTTCGGCGAGCGGGGCGGTGGCCAGGGTAGCGGCAAGGGGAAGGGCAAGGACTGACCCATACCGGTAACGGCACGACCATCCGGCCGGACGGCGGCGAGCTTGCGCGAAGAATGGTATGAAAGAGGGGGGGTGGGGCCCGCGGGCCTCGCTCCCCCTCTTGCCCGGGGCCGGGATAGACCCGGGCTCAAGGGCTGCAGCTTGAGAGGACCAAGGGGAGTGTTGCGAGCCATGTACGCCGTCAGGTCCCGGCCGGGAGCGGAAGACGCAGCGGGGCGCGGAGGCCGATCGTCCCCGCAGCAGGCCGGGGTCACGGCGGCCGGGCGTGGCCGCCCCCGGATACTGGCCATCGACGTGGCCCGCGGCTTGAGCATCGCGCTAGTGGTGCTGGGCCACACGCCGGTCCCCCAGTGGCTCAACGGCCCCTTGAGCGTGGTGCGCCTGCCGCTGTTCTTCGTCGTCTCCGGGTTCCTGTTCAACCTGGCTCGGTACCGGGACGCGGGGCGAATGCTGGTCGCCCGGCGGGTGCAGCGGCTGGTGGTCCCTTATCTGGTTTCCGGACTCCTGACCTACCTTTTCTGGTTGTGCGTCAAGCGCCGGGTCGAACCCGCCCAGGGGCGGATCCCGTGGTACCGTCCGCTCCTCGGGCTCCTCTACGGCAGCAGTACGGAGGAGTGGCTGCCCTTCAACCTTCCCTTGTGGTTCCTGCCCACCCTTTTCAGCGCCAGCCTGGTGTTCTGGGCGCTGATGCGGGCCGTGGCGAACCGCTCCCGGCTCGTGCAGGCGGCCGCCTTCGCCCTGGCGGGCGCCACCGGGGCCGTCGCCGGACGCCTCGTCTTCCTGCCCTGGGGCCTCGACATCGCCCTGGTCGCCCAGCCTTTCCTCTGGACCGGCTCCTTGCTGCGGCAAGCGGGGTGGCTGGCCCGCCAGCCGTTTCTGCCGGCGCTGGCCTGGCTGGGGGGTGCGGCCCTCTACGTCCTCTCCCTGACCTTCAACGGACCGGTCGCGATGAACGTCCGGGAATACGGTAGCCTGCCGTGGTTCTACGCGGGCGGGGTGGGCGGCTCGCTGGTCCTACTGCGGCTGGCCCAGGGACTGGCGGCCCGGCCGGCCGCCTACCGCCTGCTGGCCGCGCTGGGGCGGAACTCGTTGGTGATCCTGTCCTTCCACGTAGGCTTGGCGTTCCCCCTGCTGGCTCAAATGGCCCAGGCGCTCCTTGGTGATCCCTACCTCCACGCCTGGTGGCTCTACTGGCTCTGGGGCTTGGCCTTCCCGGCCGCGCTGGCGGCAGGGATCAACCGCCATCCCCTGCTGCGCCTGCTGCTGGCGGGCGATCCAACGC
>QGUQ01000042.1 GCA_003242195.1 Bacillota bacterium
GCGAGGACGTAGGCGGAAAACTTCTCGTCGGTTTCGTCGTCGGCCATCGGCGTCCCCGCCCCGGGTTTGTCGCCGGGCCGGTTGCGCAGGACAGGCCGGCCGCCCTCGATCGCCTCTCCCACCGACCCGCCGATGCGCTTCTCCATGAACTCCTTGCGGGGCGCCCCGGCCACGGCGATGAAGGCGTCCCGGTCGCAGACGAGGGCGATGTGGTGCACCGCCTCGTACAGCGATTCGACCAGCTCCTTGGCGAAATCGCCCAACTCACCGATGGGGGAGTACTTCTTGAGGATGACCTCCCCGTCCCTGTCCACGAAGATCTCCAGGGGGTCGCCTTCCCGAATCCTCAGCGTGCGGCGGATCTCCTTGGGGATGACGACGCGCCCCAGGTCGTCGATCCGGCGAACGATGCCGGTTGCCTTCATCCTGACCCCTCCTGCTACCCGCTCGAGCCGGCGGCGGGGGACGAACGCCTCGGGGTCAGTGTGCCGCGAAGAATTTTCCGCTATTCCCGGCTTCCCGCGGCCCGCGGTCCTCTCCCGCAGGCGCGGGACCCAGCCCGGGGCGGGAACCCGTGCCCGGGGCGCCTATCCCTGGGAGGGGCCGCCAGCGGTGGCCGGCTCGTCGTCACCCTTCGATCCGGCAGTGGGCGGGGTGAGGCGCAGCAGGTGCCGGAGGAACCGGCGGAGCCCGTTGAGCACCTCCCGATCCCCCAGCCCGTCGATGCGGAAGAAGGCGGCGGGCCGGCCCCGCACCGGTTGCAGGCGGCGGCCGAACTGGGCGCGCAG
Source organism: Bacillota bacterium (assembly GCA_003242195.1). Classification (GTDB taxonomy): domain Bacteria; phylum Bacillota; class Sulfobacillia; order Thermaerobacterales; family Thermaerobacteraceae; genus ZC4RG37. The sequence continues at coordinate 789 of QGUQ01000042.1, forward strand.
CTCCTCGCAGGCGCGGGCCAGCGGGCCCGCCTGCGGGGCCACCGCCTCCAGGTCGATGCGGGTGGCGGCCTGCTCGATGCGGAACACGCCGCACCGGGCCGCCAGCTGGCGGATCTCCGCCAGGGCCAGCAGGTTGCGCACCGGTTCGGGGAGCGGGCCGTAACGGTCCTGCAGGGATTCGCGAATCTCGGCCAGCTCCCGCGGCGTCTCGGCCAGGTTCACCCGCTTGTAGAACTCGATCTTCTGGCGTGCGTCGCGGATGTAGCTGTCGGGGATGTGGGCGTCCACCACCAGGTCGACCACGGGCTTCAGCCGCGGCGGGCGGCGTTGGCCCTTCAGCTCCCGCACCGCTTCCTCCAGCAGCTGGGCGTAGAGGTCGAATCCCACCGAGGCGATGAAACCGTGCTGCTCGTGGCCGAGGAGGTTGCCGGCGCCGCGAATCTCCAGGTCGCGCAGGGCCAGCTTGAAGCCGGACCCCAGCTCCGTGAAGTCCTTGATGGCCTGCAGGCGCTTCTGGGCGTCCTCGCTCAGCACCTTGTCCCGCCGGTAGGTGAAGTAAGCATAGGCGACACGGTCGGAACGGCCCACGCGGCCCCTGAGCTGATAGAGTTGCGCCAGCCCCAGGCGGTCCGCGTCCTCGACGATGAGCGTGTTGACGTTGGGCATGTCCAGCCCGGACTCGATGATGGTCGTGCAGATGAGGACGTCGGCCTCGCCGGCCATGAAGGCGACCATCACCCGCTCCAGCTCCGCCTCGGGCATCTGGCCGTGGGCCACAGCGAAGCGCGCGCCGGGCAACAGCCGCTCCAGGCGGCGGCGAACGGCCTGGATGCTCTGCACGCGGTTGTGGACGTAGAAGACCTGCCCGCCCCGGCGCAGCTCCCGCTCGATGGCGTCCCGCACCAGCCCCTCGTTCCACTCCACGACGAAGGTCTGCACGGGGAACCGGTTGCGGGGCGGCGTGTCGATGCGGCTCAGGTCGCGGAGACCGGCCAGCGCCATGTGCAGGGTACGGGGAATGGGCGTGGCCGTCAGGGTCAGCACGTCCACGTTCTGCTTGAGCTGCTTGAGCCGCTCCTTGTCCGCGACGCCGAAGCGGTGTTCCTCGTCGATGATCAGCAACCCCAGGTCCTTGAAGCGCACGTCCGGCTGCACCAGGCGGTGGGTGCCGATCACGATGTCGATGGTGCCCCGGGCCAGGCCCGACAGGATCTCCGCCTGCTCGGCGGGCGAGGCGAAGCGGCTCAGGGTACGGATGGTCACCGGAAACTGGGCGAAGCGCTCCTTGAAGGTCCGCTCGTGCTGGTAGGCCAGCACCGTCGTGGGGACGAGGACGGCCACCTGCTTGCCGTCCTGGACGGCCTTGAAGGCCGCCCGCATGGCCACCTCCGTCTTACCGAAGCCCACGTCGCCCACCAGCAGGCGGTCCATGGGTTGGGGCCGCTCCATGTCCGCCTTGACGGCGGCGATGGCCTCCAGCTGGTCCGGCGTTTCCTCGTAGGGGAACGCCTCCTCGAACTGGCGCTGCCAGGGTGTGTCGGGCGAGAAGGCATGCCCGCGCACCGCCTGGCGCGCGGCGTAGAGGGCCAGGAGCTCTCCCGCCAGCTCCCGCACCGATTCCTTGACCCGCTGCTTGACCTTGCTCCACTCGGCCGAGCCCAGCTTGGCCAGGCGCGGCTGGTGGCCTTCGGCCCCGACGTACTTCTGCACCAGCTCGATCTGGTCCGTGGGGACGTAGAGCCGGTCCCCGCCGGCGTACTGGATGGCCAGGTAGTCCCGCTGGACGCCCTGGACCTCCATGGTCTTCAGGCCCAGGAAGCGGCCAATGCCGTGATGCACGTGAACCACATAGTCGCCCGGCTTGAGGTCACTCAGCCTCTCTAAGGCCTGGACCTCGATGCGGTCGGCGTGGGAAGGCGCGGGCGCCCGCCGCCGCGGGACCCGGCGCCCGAAGATCTCCCGCTCCGTCAGCACCACGGTGCGCAAGGAGGGTAACTCGAAGCCCTCGCTCAGGGCACCGGGTGCCGCCACCACCTCGCCGGGCTCCGGGATGACGGGGGAGGACCCCACCCGCGCCCGGATGCCTGCCTCATCCAGGGTTCGGCGCAGGTGCTCGGCCCGCCCGGCGTCCTGGGTCACCAGCAGGACCCGGTACTGCTGGCGCTGCCAGGTCCGCACCTCCTCCTCGAACAGGTCCCACTGGCCGTGGAACATCGTCGCCGGCCGGGCACTCAGGGAGAACACGGCCCGCGGTTCCGGCCCCGCGCCGGACGCCCGCAGCAGAAGGGACACGTAAAGGGCGGGCCGGCGGGCCAGTTCGCTCCACAGCCCCTCCCGGTCCAGGTACAGCCCCGCCTGTTCGGGCAGGATCTCGCCCCGTTCCAGCAGGTCCGCCTGCCGTTCGTGCCACTGTCGTTCCCGGTCCTCGACGGCCTCCACCATGGTCCGGGGTTCCAACCAGACCACCAGTGAAGGGCCGGCGGCATAGTCCAACAGCGTGGCCGCCTCGGGATCGAACAAGGTCAGGTACCGCTCCGCCGCCGCCACGTCCCGCCCGGCCGCCAGCCGTTCCAGATCTTCCTCCAACCGCTGTAGGAGCCGGAATTGCGGCCCACCCCGCCGCCCGCGCGTCTCCTCCCGCAGGCGCTCCAGGCGCTCCTCCAGGGCTCGCAGCCCCCGCCGCCAGTCCCCTTCGTCCAGGACCAGCTCGCGGGCCGGAAGGAGGGTGACGCGCTGCAGCTCGCCCGTAGACCGCTGGCTGGCGACGTCGAAGACGCGGATGGACTCGATCTCATCGTCGAAGAACTCGATGCGGACGGGCTGTTCCTCGGTGGGAGGGAAGACGTCGACGATACCGCCCCGGACGGCGAACTCCCCGGGCCGTTCCACCTGCTCGGCACGCTCGTAGCCCGAGGCCACCAGCCGGGCAACCACATCGTCCCGATCCCAGGTCGTCCCCGCCGCCAACTCGATGCGGCCGGTCTCCCACTTGCGCGGGTCCGCCAGCCGCCGCGCCACGGCCGCTACGGGCGCCACCACCACGCACCGGCCGGAACGCAGCCGCGCCATGGCCTCCAGGCGCAGGGCCCGCAGTTCCGGGCTGCTGGCCAGCACCTCGAAGGGCAGCACCTCCACGGCTGGAAAGACGGCCACCCGGTCCTCCGGCAACCAGACCCGCAAGTCGGCGGTCATGGCGTCCGCCGTTGCCTGGTCGGCTGTCAGGACGAATAAGGACCGTTCCGTCATCTCGGACAGCGCGGCCAGCAGGCTGGCGGCCGCAGGGCCGGTGATACCGTAGACGGCCTGGGCCGGCAACTCCCGGCGTATGCCGTCCACCAGGGACGGGAACTCGGGCAGCTGCTGCCAGAGACGTACCAGTGCCTCCGTCCTTGCTTCCTCGGGGGCCACTTTCACACCGTGCCGCCCGGCGGGCCGGTCCGGGCGGACTTCACCTCCTGCTCGGGCTGCATCTCCCCGGCGCCAGCACGAACAGGCCCGCAGCCACCGGTGCCGCGGGCCGCAGGGATGGCACGGGGCATCGTACGTCGGGGCAGCAGGCGCCTCAACCGCGCGGCGGTACCGCCTCCCCGCCCGTCTCGCGCGGTCCGGCGCCCGGTTCCCCTCCCGGAGCGGGACCGGCCCCGTCCGCGGGGTCTCCCGGCGGCGGCCCGTTGTAACGGGACATGGCCAGTTGCAGGCCCGCCGCCACCACGGCCAGGCACGCCTCCACCGCCCGCTGTACGGCGCGCTCCACCACGGACCGCTCGGCGTCCGCAAAGGGTGCCAGCACGTAGTCGGCGGGATCCACACCCGCGGGCGGCCGGCCGATGCCGATGCGCAGCCGCGGGAAATCCTCGGTCCCCAGGTGCTCGATGACGGAGAGCATGCCGCGGTGACCGCCCGATCCACCGCGAGGGCGCAGGCGCAGGTGCCCCAGCGGCAGGTCGAGATCGTCGTAGATCACCAGCAACTGGCCGGGCTGCATGCGGAGCGCGCGGACGGCCTGGGCCACCGCCTCGCCGCTGCGATTCATGTACGTCTGGGGCTTCAGCAATGTGAGGCGCTCGCCCCGCCAGTCGGCCTCCAGCCACAACGACGCAAAGCCCCGGCGCCAGTCCGCAACGCGGATCCTCCGGGCCAGGGCATCGACGACCATGAAACCGACGTTGTGTCGCGTTTGGTCGTACTGCGGGCCGGGGTTGCCAAGCCCGACGATCAGGTAAGGCACGTCCCCGTCCCCCGTCAGGATGCGCCGGTCCCGCCAGCCGGAGCTTGCTCGGTCTCGGCGCTGCCGCCGGCCTCTTCCTCGGGTGCGAGGTCCTTAGGCGGCAAGAGCACCGCCACGATCTGCTCGGGATCCTCGAAGATACGGACCCCTTCCGGGATCTCCAGGTCCCGGACGCGCAGCTCCTCCCCAACCGGCAGCTGGGTGATGTCCCCCTCGATGGCGGTGGGGATGTTCCGCGGCAGGCATTCGATCTCCAGCTCGTTGAGCTGGTGCTGGACGATGCCGCGCTTGCTGGCCTCCTCTTCGCCCCGCAGCACGATGGGGACGACGGTGCGCACCGGCTTGTCCTCGCGGATCTCCATCAGATCCACGTGCAGCAGCTCGCCCCGGTGGGGATGCCACTGCATTTCCTTCACCATCACGCTGAACTGCCGGTTCGTCCCGTTGTCCTCCAGCTCGACCCGAAGCAGGCCGTGGACCTGCCCGTTGGCCAGCAGCCGGTTGAATTCCCGGGCGTCCAGCCGGATGGGGAAGTTGCCGCTCGGGCCGTAAAGGACAGCCGGCAACCCGCCCTCCCGGCGCACCTTGCGTGCGCGGCCGGGCTCCCGGAGTTTCGCTCGCAACGCGACGTCCACCAGGATGCTCCCTCCCGACTGGAAACTGGCCGCACATAGTCTATCCCGGGGCGCGGGGCCTGTCAAACGAGGCCGCCGCGCAGCGCCCACCACCGCCTCAAGTGAAGAGGCGGCTTACTGACAGATCCTCGTGGATGCGGATGATGGCCTCCCCGAGGAGGGGAGCTACGGACAGCACCCGCACCCGGGCCCGCTCCGCCTCCGCGGGCACGGGGATGGTGTCGGTGACCACGATCTCTTCGATGGGGGCCTCGGCCAGCCGCTCCAACGCGTTGCCCGAGAACACGGGGTGGGTGCAGCAGGCGTAGACCGCCTTGGCCCCGAGGGCGATCAGGGCCTCGGCCCCGTGGCGGATGGTGCCGCCGGAGTCGATGATGTCGTCGATCATGATGGCGGTACGCCCTTCCACGTCGCCCACCACCGACATGACCTCCGCCACCCCGGGTTCCGGACGCCGCTTGTCGATGATGGCGATGGGCACCCCCAGGCGGTCGGCCAGATCCCGGGCGCGCGAGACGCCGCCGTGATCGGGCGAGACCACCACCGGGCGTTCCAGGTTCTTCTTGGCGAAATACTCCGCCAGCAGGGGCACGGCCGTCAGGTGGTCCACCGGGACGTCGAAGAAACCCTGGATCTGGCCCGCGTGCAGGTCCATGGTGACCACCCGGTCCGCCCCCGCCACGGTCAGGAGGTTGGCCACCAGCTTGGCTGTGATGGGCTCGCGCGGCCGCGTCTTGCGGTCCTGCCGCGCGTAACCGTAGAAGGGCACCACCGCATTGACGCGGCGGGCGGACGCCCGCTTCAGCGCGTCCAGCAGGACCAGCAGCTCCATCAAGGTATCGTTGGGCGGATGGCACGTGGGCTGGATGACGAACACGTCCGCCCCGCGCACGCTCTCGTTGACCGACACGCGGATCTCGCCGTTGGCAAAGCGGCCCAGTTCCAGGTCGCCCAGCGGCACGCCGATGTGCTGGGCGATGGCCCGTGCCAGCGCGGGATTGGCGCTGCCGCTGAAGATCTTCAGGCGACCACTGTCGTATGGCACCCTTGTCACTCCCCCCGCACCCGCTGGCGCCAGCGAGCCACCCATCCTTCCTTGTTGACCTGCCGCTCGCGGGCGATGGCCAGGGCGTCCGCCGGCACGTCCTGGTTGATGGTCGAGCCGGCGGCCACGTAGGCCGACCGCCCCACGCGCACGGGCGCAATCAGGTTGACGTTACAGCCGATGAAGGCATCGTCTTCAATGACCGTCTTGTGCTTGCGAATCCCGTCGTAGTTCACGGTGACGGTTCCCGCACCAATGTTGACCCCGGAGCCGATCTCCACGTCGCCCAGGTACGAGTGGTGGTTGACCTTGGTCCCCGAACGGATGACCGCCCCCTTGAGTTCGGCGAAGTTGCCGATGCGGACCCCGGCCTCCACCCGGCAGCCGGGCCGCAGGTGGCTGTAGGGGCCGATGCGGACGTCGTCGCCGATCTCGCTCTCCTCCACCACCGAGTACCAGACCCGCACCCGGTCGCCGAGCCGGCTGGCCACGATGTGGGCGCCGGGCCCCAGGCAGCAGCCGGCACCGATCCGCGAGCCCGCCTCGATGAAGGTGTGAGGGTAGATCACGGTATCGGGCCCGATCTCCACATCCTCGTCGATCCACGTGCTGCCGGGATCGATGAGGGTCACGCCGGCCCTCATCCAGCGTTGCCGAATACGGTCGCGGAGCAAGGCCTCGGCCCTGGCCAGGGCGACGCGGTCATTGACGCCGAAGACGGCAGCCTCCTCATCCGTCTTGATGGAGTGCACCGGGCGCCCCATCTCGCGGAGAACGCGCACGGCGTCCACCAGGTAGTACTCGCCCTGGGCGTTGTCCGGGCGGATGGCTCGCAGGGCCGCGAAGAGGTCGGCACGCCGGAAGCAAGCGATGCCCGTGTTGACCTCCCGGATGGCCAGTTCCTCGGGGCCGGCGTCCGCCTGCTCCACGATGCGAGCGACGGCGCCGCGCTCATCCCGAACGATCCGCCCGTAACCGGTGGGGTCCGCCAGTTCCGCCGTCAGCAGCGTGGCTGCGGCCCCGCTCTCCCGATGGCCTGCGATGAGCCGGCGGAGGAGATCCGCCTCGATCAGGGGCGTATCGCCGTAGAGGACCAGCACGTCCGTCGCCCCCGCCACCGCCTCCTCCGCCTGGAGCACTGCGTGGCCGGTACCCAGGGGTTCCTCCTGGTAGGCGTACGTCACCCGCTCGCCCAGGACGGCCCGCACCTCATCGGCCTGGTGGCCGATCACCACCACGACCCGCTCGGCACCACTCTCCTCCGCGGCCCGCACCACGTACTCGATCATCGGCCGGCCCGCGATCTCGTGTAGGACCTTCACCCGGGACGACCGCATGCGCTTGCCCAGGCCGGCCGCCAAGATGACCGCATGCAGGGCTTGACTCAAGTCCGTGACCTCCTCATCCCGGGGCGGCGGCCCCGGCTCCCGGCTCCTTCTGGCACCCCTCCAACAAAAAGACGGCCCTGCCGGGCCGCTCCCATCGCGTCACTGGCATGGGGGTCGCAGGGCGCCATCGCTCACGGGCGGCCAGCGCCTTCCCGCGCCGGCCACGCTTGGGATGCGCAAACCAGGGACCCGGCCAGCCGGTCGTGCCACGCCTGCCGCTCCGGACTGGCCAGCGCCGGCAACCAGCCCAGCCCGAACAGGGCCAGCCCGGCGACCTTGGCCGCCAACCGCAACAAGGCCCTGCGCACGCCGATTGGCCGGCCGTCCCACCCCACCACCTGCAGGCCCAGGGCCAGCTTGCCCAGGCTAAGTCCCCACCGGCCCTCCGCCCAGGCGAAGTAGGCGCCCCACCCGGCCAGCAGGATCGCCTCCCCGGCGATCAGCGCCACTGCCGACCGGCCGCTGCCGCCAGCGAGGCGGAGGACCGTGAAGCCCCACAGCACGCCGCTCACCCATAGTACGGCCCCGTCCAGCAACGCGGCCGCCATGCGCGCCGCCAGCGACGCCGGGGGGCCGGGCAGCGTCCCCGCCATTCGCCATCAGTCCTGGAGCTGTGCAAGCACCTGGCGAATCGCACCGAGATCCGGCAGGACCTTGGGATCGTCGGAAACCCAGCGGTAACGGATGATCCCGTCCTTGTCGATCACAAAGGCGGCACGCTTGGCCACCCCACGGAAGTTGCCCAACTGCTCGTAGTAGACGTCGTAGGCCCGGGCGACTTCCTTGTTGAAGTCGGACAGCAGCGGGAACCGGAAGCCCTGCTGCTCAGCCCACGCCTTGAGCGTGAAGGGGCTGTCGACGCTGATGCCCAGCACCTGGGCGTCCAGCTGGTCGTACTCCGCATAGTGGGTGTCGCGAATGGCGCAGAACTCGTCGGTACAGACGGGGCTGAAAGCGAAGGGGAAGAACAGGAGCACGACGTTCTTCTTGCCCTGGAACTCTCCCAGCGCGACGGTGTCCCGCTCTCCGGTCGCCGGCAGGCGGAAGTCCGGCGCCTTGTCGCCCACCTGTGCCGCCATCCCCATCCCTCCGTCACGGCCCGCGTTCCGCAGGGCGAGAGCCGCGCTAGAACCCGCCCCGCCGATCCCGGCCCAGGCCGGATGTACTCCATTCTCCGTTTATCAAAAAAGGGGGCCAGCGTAAAGGGGACCCGCCGCCGGCCGACCGCCTCCCCGGGGCCGGCCGGCGGCGGGCGCAGCCCGGCATGGGACACCGGGCGCCGCCGGGCGACGCCCCGCGGCGCCGCACCCTGCCGTCCTCTCGCGGTTCAACAACCCGACCCGCTCCGCCGTCACCGCCTTGGCTCGGCGACGGCTCCCGGCATGCCCACCTGTTCCTGATAGGCGGCCAGGACAGCGCGCTGGATGTGCTCGCGGGCCTCGGCCGTGATGGGGTGGGCGATGTCGAAGTACTCGCCGCTGGCGGCCCGCTTGGAGGGGAAGGCGACGAACATCCGTCCCTCGCTGCCTTCCACCACCTTCAGTTCGTGAACCACGAAGCTGCCATCGAACACGACCGAAGCGAACGCGCGCATGCGTCCGGCTCCCTTGACGGGCCGGACCCGTACCTCCGAGATCTGCATGGCGTCACCCCCCTTCCCATCAAGGGGGTTCGACGCCTACCAGTAATTTCCTCCCGTGCAATCCATCTAATTCCATCGGCGGCCACGGTTAGGATTCGGTCCCCAAGAGGGTGTACCCGCCCCCTTGCAGGGCACCGCGGATGCGGTGCATGTGCTCGGCATCGCGCGTCTCCACGATCAGCTCGACTTCCGCCTCTCCCAGCGCCACCTCGTGGCGCAGCCGGTCGTGA
>QGUQ01000043.1 GCA_003242195.1 Bacillota bacterium
GTGCATGGGCCGGGCACAGGGCGCCCAGGCCGACCCGCTGGTGATGGAAGCGCTGGAGGAGGCGGCGCGGGAACTGGGCCACGCCACGCTCAGGCTCGCCAGCGGCGCCGGCCACGATGCCATGCATGTGGCGCGGATCGCGCCCATGGGCATGCTGTTCATCCCCTGCCGGGAGGGACTCAGTCACTGCCCGGAGGAATGGGCGGAACCGGCCGACATCGCCCGCGGTACGGAGGTCCTGGCGCAGGCACTGCAATGGCTGGACCGCAGCCTGCCCTGAGGGAGGTGGTTGCCCGAGTCGAGGCACCGCTCTCTGCAGACCTTCATCAAGCATCGAAGGAAAGGTTCGATCAACGCTAGACACGAATCACCTCGACACCGTGGTCCTCCAGATCCCGGCATATATGAGGAGATGCATTTTGATCAGTGATGAGCGTTTCGATCTCGGTGACGGGACTGATGACAGCGATGCTCGTCCGGCCCAATTTCCGACTGTCTGCCACCACGACGGCGCGCCGTGACGCGCGAATCATCGCCGCATCCACCTCGGCCTCAAAGATGTCGGACGTCATCAAGCCATGCCGTGTCGTAATCCCATCAACACCTATGAAGGAGAAATCCGCCGTCAGTTGACGAATGGTATCGACAGCCACAGGCCCGATGATCTGATACGACCCATCCCGCACCAGCCCGCCGCAGACGATGAGGCGACACGATTCCCACTCCACTACTTCCGCGGCAATGTTAAGGGCAGAAGTGATGATGGTTAACCCTTTGCGGTCGCGCAGGTGGTGGATGATCCTGGCAGTCGTCGTTCCGCCACTGAGCATGATCGTGGCGCCGTCCGGAATCATGCTCGCCGCATAACGCGCAATCCGCTCCTTTTCTTCCGTGGCTTGCTGTGCCCGTTCACGGAAGGGGCGTTCCGCCGCCGCCTCCGATGCCAGGGCTACCCATCCGTGGTACCGTCGGACTTTGCCCTGGTCCGCCAACTGGGTCAAATAGCGACGAACCGTGACTTCACTGACCCCGAGAATTTCGCTCAGTTCGGCAACGCGCATGCGCTGGTGCTGGTAAAGTAACTGGAGAATCTCCTCCCGCCGGTCGGCGACGATCATTCGCTACCCCCTTCCCGTGGCCTCCAGACTCACGATGCACGACCTTTCCCTCAAACACTCTCGCCACCACGCGGAAAGACGGGTCGAGGATGGCCCGATGGCGATCGCACCCACGCGCTGGCACCCTTGTGGTCTCTCACACGGACCACGTCGGTCGGGGTGGTACCGGCCATCGCCACCGCCTCGGGCACGGGCCCCCATATTTCGATAAGATGGCGAACGGCACGTTCCATTGTCAACGTGCTCCCGTCCAGGTCGCTGCCATCGGCAAGCTCGGCGCGAGCTCCCCGGACGAGTAGGGCCTGCTCACCAAAATCATCGCGGCCATCGGGCAAGCCGGTGGCCGCGATGACGCCCCTGACGAGCACGGTGTGCCCATGCTCTCCCCCGCTCCACGGAAACCTGGCATCCTGCCCCCTTACGACCCGGGTCAGGTACCGGGGATGGTTCGGTTCCGTCCCGATTCAGTTTCAGCCGGACCGCCTTCCACTCGTACGGTGGGCAGCGTTCCACCGTCACTCCCGTTCAACTCTTCCTTGAGCCGCTTCGTAGCGAACGATGCCCGACCGGCCCGTCTCCACGGCAACACGGACGGCTTCCCGAAGCGAGACCGTGTCCCGGCGCATCACCAACTCGAGGATCATGGGAACATTCGCGCCGGCTATGACGACGGCATCCTCGCCGTGTTGGGAGGCCACCGTGGCGCTCGCCTGAAACGGTGACCCCCCAACAAGGTCCACGAGGAACAAGACACCATCCCCGCCGCCTGACACGCGTGATACTGCCTCACGGATTCTTGCCTGCAGGTCGTCCACCGAATCGCTGGGGTGAAAACTCACGTATTCAATCGCCGGCTGGTCCCCAGCGATCATTTCCACTACGCTACGCAACCCCGTTGCGAACTGGCCATGGCCAACGATAACGATACCGAACAGCGCTCCCACTCCTCCATCACAAAACGCCCAAGTAATGACCAGCCACACCGATGATCAGTGTCAGCACGATGAGTGCAACGGGCGAGTAGCCCTTCCGTAACAGCCAGTAGAGGAAGAATGTGTATCCTAGCGGTAGCAGATTGGGCATGATCTTGTCGAGGATATCCTTCTGAACGCTGATACCATTCCCGATCGGAATCGTAGCAGTCGTGGAAAGCTTGATATACGACGCAATCAGGCCCCCTACAACCGTCATACCGACGATGGATGCGGCCCGCGCGATGGCTTGGGTAGCTGCCTTCATCTGCTGAATGGCGCTCACACCCAGCCGATATCCATAATGAACCCCGGCAAAGCGAAGGAAGAGATGCACGGCATTGAACACCAGGAGGAATAGGATCGGACCTACGACATTGCCCTGCTGCGCGATGGATGCCCCGATGCCAGCCGTGATGGGAAGCAACGTTAACCACGCGACGGCGTCGCCTACGCCCCCGAGCGGCCCCATCATGGCCACCTTGATTCCGCGAATGGTTTCAGGACGCTCCCGCGATCGCTCCATGGCCGCCACGATCCCGAGGATAGGCGTGACCAGGAACGGGTGCGTGTTGAAGAACTCGAGGTGTCGCTTCATCGCGGCGGCCAGTTCTTCGCGGGTCGTGTAGATCTTCTTGAGGGCAGGCAGCAAGCTATAGAGCCATCCTCCTGCCTGCATACGCTCGTAGTTGAACGACGCTTGCAGGAAAAAGGATCGAATGGCCATACGATTGAGATCTTGCCGTGTCAATTCGACCGGCTGCTGTTGTCCCGTTGCCTCCTGTTCGGCCCCCTGGACACCCGCCGGACCAACTCGTTCAAATGCCATCGCGGACCGCCTCCTTGACGGCAGCCACATTGTCGGACTGCGCACGGCTGTAGTAATCATAGAGAGCCATGGCGACACCCAGGATGGCCGCTCCCAAGAGATCCAGCTTGAAGTAGGTCACCACCACAAACCCGGCCAACAGAAACGCCACGTATTGCGGCTTCAACATGATGCGTAGAAGCATCGCGAAGCCGATGGCCGGCATGATGCCTCCGGCTACTGCTAGACCGTCGAGCAAGGGCTTGGGCAGTTGCTCGACGAGGGCACGGGCGGCATCGACTCCGAAATAGATGGGGAGAAAGGCGATCACGGCGTTGAGGACAAATTGAATGGCGGGACCCGACAGGTTGAGGAGATCAATAGCCCTATCGTTCGCCTCTTCCGCATACTGGTCCATCTTGTGCATGATTGGCGAGTAGACCGTAAAGAGGAGAGTGATCAATCCCTGCATTGCCACAGCGAACGGTACGGCGATGCTCACAGCAATCTTCGGGTCCTGGTGTAGTAGAATCGCGAAGGCGGTTCCCATGATGCCTCCGATGACCACATTCGGAGGTTGCGCTCCGGCCAGGGGCACCATTCCCATCCACACGAACTCAAGAATGGCTCCAGCGATTAGGCCCGTCTTGACGTCACCCAGAATCAAGCCGACCACAAGACCTGTCACGACGGGGCGATGAATGTGAAACTGCACGTTGTAGAGGTCGATTCCGGCAATCCCCGCCCAGAGTGCAATTAACAAGGCTTTGGTAAGCATACAACACCACCCTCTATGCTATGCGTTCGGCACTAAATCAACTCCATGATGTCGACTCCTCTTTCGTGGGGAACTCGTCGGATTTCCAGCTTCACCCCCTTTTCATGCAAGGCCCGGAAGGTCTGTATGTCGTCTTCGTCGACGGCTACGGTACTGCTGATCTGTTTCTTGCCTTCCGAGAAATGCATGTTGCCAATATTGACGTGACGAATCGGCACACCACCCTCTACCAACCTCAGGACATCCTGGGGCGTTTTCACAATGATCGCGATTTTCTGTCGATCAGAAGCAAGACCGATCTTGTTTATGGTTTCCTCAATGGTGAAGTAACGTGTCTCGATGCCGGCAGGTACCGCCATGTCCATCAGGCTTTGCTGGATTGGGTCTCGTGCCACTTCGTCGTTGGCGACCAAGATCAGGTTCGCCCCCACGTGGTTCACCCACGTAACGGCTACTTGTCCGTGGATCAAGCGATTGTCGATGCGAGTCAACACAATGTTCGGCATGCGTATACCCCCGTACCAGTCCCACGGCATTTGAACGAAAATCGGTCTCAATTGCCACACAGTCTATATAACGATCGGTGTTCGTAGGCATTCGATATGTAATTACGACGTTTTGTGTTCTGAATCCTTCTATTCTCGTTTCGTTTCTGTTTCGCCTCGGCTCCCAGCCCCGGCACGGGCAGGGTGCACCGAAGCTGCCCGTTGGAACGCCCTAAGGGATTCTCCACGGTGTAAGGGCAGGGTCAGGCGAGGCAACAGCCTGTGCGGGGGCACCGTCTCCGGTACAAGCCGCGGGACCCGCATGGAGCCGGGGAACACCGCGCGTGAAGGGTTCCCGCAGCGTCTTCGATGGACGTGGGCCGGCGGGGTCCGTGCCCCGGCCCGTTCCGGCCGTACGATCCCTGCCAGGGAAGGCCCCGGAGGGGCACGCCTGAGGCGGCTGCCCCTCCGATCCATCACCGCCGCGTCCCTCCCACGCCCCTCAAGAACAGGGCATGCTTCGTCTACGTCTCCCCAGCTGGGGCGACTACAAATTGAATACCACCAGCCGCAGGTCCGTCAGGTGCTCGATGGCATAGCGCGGGCCCTCCCGGCCGATGCCGCTCCCCTTGACGCCGCCGTAGGGCATGAGGTCGACCCGCCAGTTGGGGACGTCGTTGACCATCACCCCACCGACTTCGATGCGCCGCGCCGCCCTCATGGCCGTGTGGATGTCGCGGGTGTAGATGCCGGCCTGCAAACCGTAGAAGCTGTCGTTGACCATGTCGATGGCCTCGTCCACGTCGTCGAAGGGTACCACCGAGACCAGCGGCGCGAAGGCCTCCTGGCACACCACCTTCATATCCGGGCGAACGTCCACCAGCACGGTGGGCTCCAGCACGGCGCCCTGCCGCCGCCCGCCGCAGACCACCCGGGCCCCCTGCTCGACGGCCTCCCGGATCCAGGCCTCGGCCCGCTCCGCCTCCGCCTCGCTGATCATGGGGCCCACGTCCGTCTCCGGGTCCAGAGGGTCACCAACCTTGAGCTTGCGGGTCTCGGCCACCAGCTTCTCCAGGAAGGCCTCGTACACCGGCCGTTGCACGTAGATGCGCTGGACGGAGAGGCAGATCTGGCCGGCGTTGGCGAAGGCGCCCCGGGCGCACCGGGCGGCGGCCAGGTCCAGGTCCGCGTCGGCGCAGACGATGGTGGCCGAGTTGTTCCCCAGCTCCAGCACCACGCGCCGGAGGCCCGACCCCGCCTTGATCCGCTCGCCCACGGCGGCGCTGCCGGTGAAGGTGTAGGCCGCGAAGCGCGGGTCGGCCAGCATCCACTCGCCCACCTCGCCGCCCGCGCCCGTGAGCAGGTTCAGGTAGCCCGGCGGCAACCCTGCGTCCGCCAGGGCGGTCACCAGGTGGACGGCGCTCAAGGGCGTCGCCGACGCCGGCTTCAGCACCACGGTATTGCCCGCCGCCAGGGCGGGTCCAACCTTATGGGCCGCCAGGTTCAGCGGGAAATTGAAGGGGCTGATGGCCCCCACCACGCCCACGGGCACCCGCATCGTGAAGGCCAGGCGGTTCTCCGCTCCCGGCGCCGCCTCGATGGGCACCTGCTCACCGTGGATGCGCTTGGCTTCTTCCGCCGAGATCTCCAGGGTCTGGGTGCAGCGGTCAACCTCCACAAGGGCCTCCTTCAACGGCTTCCCCGCCTCCGCGGCGATGACCCTGGCCAGCTCCTGCTTGCGCTCGCGGATCAGCTCCGAGGCCCGCTTCAGGATCTCGTACCGCCGGTACGGCGGCAGGGGATTCTCCCGGTAGGCCCGTTGCGCCGCCGTCACCGCGCGGTCTACGTCCTCCCGGGTCGCCCGGGCGACGTAGCCGATCACCTCGCCGGAGTACTTGTTGCGCACGGGAATGGTCTCGTCCCGCTCGAGCCACTGCCCGTCGATGAACAAACCGTAGGTGCGCACTGCGACCGCGGCCACGGATCTCACCTCCGGTTTCCCTCAGGAATCTGGCAAGGCGTCGCAGATTCAGCCGGCGTTGGGGAGCACCACCTGGCGGACCGCCTGCCCCGCGGCCAGCCGGTCGAAACCTTCGTTGATCTCGTCAAGCCCGATACGGTGCGTGATCAGCCTGTCCACGGGCAGTCGCCCTGCCCGGAACAAGCGGAGGAACCGCGGCAGGTCGCGACGAGGCACCGCCGAGCCCATGTAAGAGCCACGCAAGACCCGTTCCTCCGCCGTGACGGTCACCGCTGGAACTGACAGCTGGGCTTCCGGGTGGGGCAGGCCGACCGTCACCGTCGTGCCGCCGCGGCGGGTCGCCCGGTATGCCTGGGCGAGGACCTGGGCATTGCCGGCAGCCTCGATGGCGTAGTCAGCGCCGCCGCCGGTGAGCTCCCGAACAGCATCCACCGCGTCGGCCTCACGAGCGTTGACGGTGTGGGTCGCGCCGAGGGCCAGGGCCTGCTCCAGTTTCCCGGGTAATACGTCCACCGCCACGACAGGGTAGGCACCGGCCGCCACCGCCCCCATGACGGCGGCCAACCCGACCCCGCCGAGGCCGAACACGGCCACGGAGCTCCCGGGTTCGACCCGGGCGGTGTTCACCACGGCGCCGACACCCGTCATCACGGCACACCCGAAGACGGCCGCCGCCTCGAAGGGAATGTCGGGATCGATCTTGATCAGGGATTCCTCCGCGGCCACCGTGAACTGGGAGAACGCCGACACTCCCAAGTGATGGTGCACCGGCTCACCGTGACGGCGGAAGCGGCGCCCGCCCCGGAGGAGCTCCCCGCGGGCGTTGGCCGCGTTGCCCAACTCACACAAAGCAGGCCGGCCACTTGTACAGTAGACACAGCGGCCGCACATGGGCACGAAGGTGAAGACCACGTGGTCGCCCGGTTGCAGGCCCACCACACCCGGCCCCACCTCGCGGACGATGCCCGCGGCCTCGTGCCCCAGGACCATCGGTGTCGGCCGCGGCCGGCTGCCGTCCACCACGGAGAGGTCGGAATGGCAAATACCCGCGGCCCGCAGTTCCACCAGCACCTCGCCATATCCGGGACCATCCAATTCGACCTCGTCCACAACCACGGGCCGCGATTGGGTGTAGGGGCGCGGCCGCCCCATCTCCAGCAGGATGGCTGCCCTGGTCTTCACCGCGGGTCCCTCCGCTCACTCGTAGTAACCTTCGGTGGACTTGACCAATTGGGCGAACTGCTCGGCGTCGTGGCCGAACCACACCTGGGACCGGGTCACCTCCGCCAGTCGCCGGATGCGCTCGACCGTCCGGGTATAACCCAGGGAGTCGTAGATGATCCCGGGCAACCGTACCGGCGGGCCATAGTTGGCAGCGCAGTAGATGGCGTCGGAGGCGAGGATGATGCCGCCCGTGGCGGGGAGCTGTACGTGCAGGCCCAGCATGCCGAAGGCATGGCCGCTGCCCAGGTTGAGGATCTGGACCCCTTCCACCAGGGGCAGGTCGCCTTCATCACGTCGGACCGGCCGCCAATGCAGCTCGTTGCGAATCCAGGCGTCGATGTCATCCCAGATGTAGGCGCCCAGGCGCTCGTGCATGGCGTAGAGCTTCAAGGCCCCTGCCAGCTCGTCGTCATGGACGATGATGGTGGACTTGCGGAAATACTCCAGGCAACCGGCGTGATCCAGGTGCAGGTGCGAGCAGACCACGTAGCGGATATCGTCGGGACGAACACGCAACTGCTCCAGGCGGTGGGGCAGGTAACACTCCTCGCCGCTGACGATGGGGAACATGTTCTGGGTCTGTTCGGGCCAGCGGCCGTTGGGCCCCATGGCGTTGGGGTTGCAACCGGTGTCGAACAAGACCTTGCCATCGGGGTGGTCGATGAAGACGGAGTAGATCGGGAACTCGATCCACTCGGCGGGCCGGTTCGGGTGGTCGCGAGAGGCCAGGGTCGCCCCGGCGAGCATCAGTGACTTGTCCATCTGCATCCGGCCGCAGTCGAGGACGTACAGCTTCATCCGCGCTGGCATGGTGCCTACCCCCAATCAAAGGAACTTCGGGTGTCCCGCAGGCGGTAGCCCACTACCACGCCGTCCTTACCCGATAGCGTCCTGCCCGTGGCTGCCAGCGCTCGGCTTCTCCTGTGCCTGCCACCCCCTTCTGCCTCGTCACACCTTCCGCCGCCTGTCGGCTTATGATCTGACCTCGATGGATGTTTCTTCCACCCCGGCGGCGGATCCTCCAGAAGAGGAGCCGGCGGCCGCAGAACGGGCCACGACCGCCAGCACATCATGGCCGACGTCGCCCCGGTGGCTCCCCGATGGCTCCCGCCTGGCCACGGGGAGCCCGGTCGGTCCCCCGGTAGAAACTTACTCCGCGAGTGCCCAGTTATTGTTCCGGACCTCCAGCATCGTGGCGGCGCGGCGATCAAGCCCGTGATGGTCATCGGGGGAATAGTTGAAGACGCCCGAGATCCCGACGAGTTCCTTGGTCTGTTCGATCTGGTCGCGCAAGGCCGCCCGGAAGGCCGGGAGATCCGCGGGATCGGCACCGCCCTGGACGGCGCGTTCGATGGCTGCCTTCAGGATGAGCATGGCATCATAGGCGTGTCCGCCGAAGGTGTTGGCCGTTCCTTCACCGTACTTGCCTTCGTATCTCTGCTTGTAATCCAGCAGCACCTTCTTCTGCGGATCGCCGTCCGGCAGCAGCTCGGCCGCCAGCAGCTTGCCGGCCGGCAGCAGCGTGCCCTCCACCGCCTCCCCGCCCAGCTCGAGGAAGTTGCGATTGGCCACGCCGTGGCTCTGGTAGATGGGCTTGTCGATGCCGAGATCCTTCATGTTCTGCTGGGCCACGTTGGCCCCCGACGGGATCGCCCAGATCAGGTAGGCGTCGGGGTTGGCGGCCTTCATCCGTACCAGCTGGGCGGATACGTCCTTGTCCGTCCGGGCGAAGCTCTCGTCGGCGGCGATCTCGATCCCCTTCCTGGCCGCGACCTCCTTGAACGCCTGCCGCCCGCCGTCGCCGTAAGCGTCGTTGAACCCGAGGAAAGCCACCCGCTTGATGCCGTGGGCGACCATGTGGTCGGTGAGGACGTCCACCATCAGGGAGTCGTTCTGGGGCGTCTTGAACACCCACCTGCGCTCCGCTGCCGGGGTGACGATCTGGGCACCCGCGGCCAGGGAGATGTTGGGCACCTGGTTCTGTTGAACCGTCTCGATGATGGCCATGCTGCTGGGTGTGATGGTACAGCAGACGACCGCCGCCACCTTTTCCTCGCCGATCAGGCGGTTGACCTGGACCACCGCCTGGGTCGGGTCGCTGCCGTCGTCGCGGACGATCCACTCCACCGGGTACCCGGCGATCTCGCTGAATTCTTCCTTATATAACTCGACGGTGTTGCGCTCGGGTTCGCCCAGGGAGCTGGCGTTGCCGGTGATGGAGACCACGACCCCGATCTTGATGGGCGACTTCCCACCACCGCCTCCGCTACCCCCGGCTCCGCCCGCCCCGCCGGGCACTGCCGAGCCGCCGCACCCGCTCCCGGCCACAGCTGCCACCAGCAACACCAGAAGCCAGACCGTGGCCTTGTACGACCACCCTCGACGCATCCCCCAGATCCCCCCATCCGTGCATTCGAGCCATCCGCATGGCCGCCCCGCCGCTGCCGTCCGCCACCAAGACGTACGTTCCACCTGCACTCCCGAGCCCCGCGGCCCCAATCACCCTGCCCCTCCTCCCAGCCCCCCCCCCCCTCCTTCCACCCACCCCCGCCACCACTCGA
>QGUQ01000044.1 GCA_003242195.1 Bacillota bacterium
TCGCCGATCCCCGCCGCGCCGCCGGGTACGGCCTCAAGGAGGCGAGCGGTGATGTCCGCCTGCCGTCCCAGCCGCTCGGTCAGCCGCTCCAGGCCGGGCAGGCTCTGGATCAATGTCCATGCCACGACCGGATGGCCCGGTCCCGCGTGAGCTCCAGCAGGGGGCGCGCCCTGTGCAGCGGGGTGGTGGCGGCGGCGGCGTCGGGCCGCAGGGGCGACCCGGCACCGGCACCCCCGCCCGTGCCATCACCGGCGCTGCCGAGCCTTCCGTCTCCGCCGGCCACCAGGGATCCCGACGCGTTGCCACGGCCCAAGAGGTCCCGGAGCCGGCCCCAGACGCTTCCGGCCCCCTCCCGGGCGGGCGCCTGGGCGGCCAGCGACGCGGTCGCCCCGCCCGTCGCCGCCTCCGCACCCTGCAGCCCGGCCGCCGGCGCGGCACCGGGCGCGCTGGCCCCAGCGGCGTGGCCGGCGCCCGGCAAGGGCAAGGCGCCGTCGGCGAGGCGTACGGCCGGCCGGCCGTCACCCCCGGGCCGTCCCGCCCCCTCGTCCCGGCACAGGTACTCCAGGATCTCGCTCAGGGTGCCGGCTTCCACCCGGTGGCGGAGCACCGCCGGCGCCACCTCCAGCAGGTCGCGGCCGGCCACCTCCGTCCGTCCCTCGCGGGCCGCATGCAGGGTCGCCGCCTGTCGCCAGGCTTCCATGGCGCGAAGGCTTTCCAGCCGAAAATGGACGTAGACGTCGGCTAGGAGGTCCAGGAGGCCGTCGGGGAAGGAGGGCCGCCTAGCCGCCAGTCGCCTCCAGGGGTCAGGGGAGTCCGGTTCCTCCCCAGCCCGGCCGCCTGCCGGTCCGACGGTTCCGACCCGGGCCGGGGCCGGCGACGCGCTCCCTTCCGTGTTCGGCCTCGCTCCGGGCGTCTCCGGGTTGGCCCGTTCGGCGGCCACGCCGGCCCCGGCAACCGAGGCCGTAGCATCGACGGCTGGCGCGTGGGCCAGCTCCAGGATGCGCTTGACCAGCGACCGGTCCGCCGGTCGCCGCACGTCCAGGACCATGTCGAAACGATCCGAGAGCTGGCGCCGGATCTCCTCGAGGGGACCCGGCTCCTCGTCCGGATTCGAAGCGGCCCACACGGCGACGCGCAGGGGCAGCTCCACCGGCGGCAGCCCCGTCTCCTCGATCTGCAACCGGCCTGGCTTCGTCCCCATGACGTCCAGCAGGCAGTCCACAAGATCGGGCGCGATGTCCGCCAGGCGATTGATCTCGTCCACCAGCACGATCCCGCGATGGGCCTGGGCCAGGGTACCCGGCAGCAGGGCCGCCTCGGGACGCGAGCGGTCCGTGAGACGGGTCAGGTCGAGGCTGCCCGTCACGGTGCCGACCTTGGCCGAGGGAGAGATCTCCCGGAAGGGCATGGGAATCCACTCGGTCCCGTGTTCGCGGATCTGCTCCTGGGTCCAGTGGGCGTGCAAGGGACAGTGGGGCGCCTGTGGGTCACAGTTGTACGGACAGCCGCGAATGCGCTCGATGCGCGGCAGGACGCGGCGGGCCGCCCGCAGGATGGTGGTCTTGCCCGTCCCGCGGACGCCCTCTGCGTGCAAGTGCAGGGGCTCTCCCCACAACTGGCCGAGGATGGACATCTCCACGGCCGAGAAAAGGTGCCGGTTGCCGTCGTGGCGGATCAACGCAGCGTAATCCTTCATCCTCGCACCCCTCGCCCGCCTGGTGTCTTGCCCGGCCGCGGTTCCCCGCCGGGCGGCGCTGGCAGTGGCGGCGCAGGATAGTCTGGCCTCCACTGCGACAAAAAAACCACCGGACCGGCTGGTCCGGTGGTGGCGCTTCGTGGCCGGCGGCCCGCAGGACGGCAGCGTTGGGGGAATCCCCCGCCGGAGCCCTTCACCCCGTCGCCCGCGCCTGCGTCTCCCGCGACGCCGCCCACTGCCGCAACACGTACCACAGCGGGCTGGCTACGAAGATGGACGAGTAGGTACCGAAGAAGATGCCGATGAACATCGCCCCGGCGAAGGTGCGCACCGTCTCGCCACCGAAGGCGATCACCGCTAGGAGGGCGAGGAGCGTGGTGGTTCCCGTCAGCAACGAGCGCCGCAAGACCTGGCGAATGGACCGGTCCACCAGCTCGTCCAGGGGCTCCTTGCGGCGGAGCCTCAGGTTCTCGCGGATGCGATCGAACACGACCACCGTGTCATTGATGGAGTAACCGAAGACCGTGAGGAGGGCCGCGATGAAGGAGGAGTCGACCTCCCACTGCAGCAGGGCGAATAGGCCGATGGTGACGAACACGTCATGCAGCATGGCGATGATGGCCGCCAGGGCGAAGCGGAACTCGAAGCGGACGGTCATGTAGAGGATCATCCCGACCGTCGCCAGCGCCAGGGCCAGGAGCCCCCGCTGCTTGATCTCCCGGCCGATGACCGGGCTGATGCTGTCGAACTGGTCGAGGTGCACCGGCGCCACCTTTTCCTTCAAGTCGGCCAGGACCCGCTGCTTGGTCGCCTCGTCCACGTGGGGCGTGCGCACGATGGCGACCCGCCCGCCCTCGGCCAGCTGGACGATGGCGTCATCTCCGACGCCGTTCTCGGCCAGAACCCGGCGCACCTCTTCCGCCTGCACCTGCTCCTCGAAGGTTAGGGTCCAGGCCGTGCCGCCGGTGAACTCGACGTTGTAGTTCAAGCCGCGGACCGCCCAGGCAACCATGCCCGCTACCAGGAGTAGCAGGGAGACGGCGAAGGCGATGCCCCGGGACCGGACGAAGGAGAAGCCCTTCACCGCGCCTCACCCCTTACCCCGAACAGCCGCGCCGGCTGCCGGAACAGTTCCGCGTCGATGAGATTGCGCAGGAGGAAGCGGGTCAGGGTGATAGCGGTGAACATGCTGGCCACCACACCCACCGCCAGCGTGACCGCGAAGCCCCGCACCGGCCCCGTGCCCAGCCAGTAGAGCACGGCGGCGGCGATGAGCGTGGTCAGGTTGGAGTCCAGGATCGCGCTGAAGGCGTTGCGGAACCCCGCATCCAGGGCCGAGCGGATGGTCTTGCCCAGCTGCAGCTCCTCCTTGATGCGCTCGTAGATGAGGACGTTGGCGTCGACGGCCATGCCCACCGACATGACGAACCCGGCGATGCCGGGCAGCGTTAGCGTGGCCCGCAGCCCGTACAGGGCACCGGCGGTGATCAGCATGTACGTGGCCAGCGCGACCACCGCCCAGAACCCGGGGATCCGGTACACGACGATCATGAAGGCGGCCACGGCCGCAGCGCCGACGATGACCGCCTGGACGCTGCGCTGCACCGACTCCTCGCCCAGGGTGGCGGACACGGTGCGGTTCTCCACGATCCGCAGGTCCACCGGCAGCGCGCCGTAGCGGAGGGCGACCGCCAGGTGCTGGGCCTCCTCGAAGGAGTCTAGGCCCTTGATCACCGCTTGGCCGTCAACAATGGGTTCGTCCACCGTGGGTGCCGAGACCACTTCATCATCCAAAACGATGGCGATGGGCTTCCCCACCAGCTTGCTGGTCGCCTCGGCGAACTTGCGGGTCCCCTCCTCGTTGAAACGCAGCTGTACCAGGGGATTGCCGGCCTGGTCGGCCACCACCTGGATGCCGCTCGACACTAGCTGGTCGCCGGTGACGATCACTTTCCCGTCGGGCCCGCGGAACTCCAGCCGCGCCGTGCGGCCGATGGTCTCGATGGCTTGCTGGGTGTCCGTCACCCCGGCCAGCTCCACGACGATGCGGTCGTCGCCCTGGCGCTGGATCACCGGCTCCGCCACGCCCAGGGCGTCCACCCGGTTGCGGATGATCTCGATGGCGTCATCGATCTTCTCCCGGGTCACCGGGTTGCCGGGCTTGTCCACGCCCTGCAGAACCACCCGCACGCCCCCGGCCAGGTCGAGCCCGCGATTGATCCTGGCAGGCAGTCGGAAACCGTAAAGCGCCCAGGTGCACGTCCCGACGATGGCCGCCAGCGCCAGTAGCAGCGACAGCGCGGCTTTCCACCTACGGCGCGCTCGCATGCCCTCCGCCGCCCCCTCCTCAACCGGCTTCATCGATCGAAGGATGGTACGATCGAGCGAACAAAAGGAAAATATCACGAAAAAACGCGGCCCCTCGCGGCGATCGAATCCGCGACGGCCGCTAGGTGCCTCGCACGGGTTTGATTATATCACCCGGGAGGCGGGCACCACAACGCACGGCTCGTGGTGCGCGGCCGCCGGCCTAGCGGCGGGCGGGGCGTGGCGGCCCCGCGTCGCTCCCGGCGCCGGCAAGCACGCGCCGCAAGTCGCCCTCGCGCCGGGTCCAGCGCTGGCGATCGAAGTACTCCAGTAGGGGGACGACGTAGCGGCGGGTGGTCCCAAGGGCGTCCCGCGCCTGGGCCACCGTGAAGGGACCCGCCGCCGCCTCGAGCCCGCGCAGCCGCGCCAGCGCCTCCGCGACGGCGGAGCGGGCGAACCACAGGTCCTCGGCGACGCGCACCAGCGCTCCCTCTTGTTCCAGCAAGCTCAGCAGGTGAACGGCTTCCTCCCGGGGAACGCCCGCCGCCTCGGCCGCCGCCCCGGGGTCGGCGGGCGGCGCCAGCCCCGCGCTCTCGTACACCCTGGCCATCCGCTCCAACTTCTCGGCGACGGCACGGTCGGCCTGGGGCCGCCAGCCCGGCAGGCACACCCACTCGCCCCGCGCCTCCACCTGGCCGGCCGCCACCCACTCGCCCAGCAGGGCGTTGAACCGCCGCGTATCGCCACCGGGCAACACGACCTGTCGCAGCTCCTCGCGCGGCATGCCCGGCTGCACGGGGTGGTCCCGGTGAAAGGCCGCCAGCGCCTCGCGAGCGCGCCGCAGCAACCGATCAAAGGCACCGGCGGCGATCCATGCCCCCTCCCCGGCCGGCCGCACCCGGCCCTCCCGGGCCAATCGCTCCAGGACCGGCGCGAGCTGTAGTGGGGAGCGCCCCGTCTGCCGCACCAGATCCCCCAGCTCCACCACGCCTCCGTCCAGCTGGAGGCGCGCTAGTACGGCCTCGGCCGGGTCGGCGGCCAGGAAGGCCTCCAGCAGCGGGATGGCCGCGGCGTCGCGCCGCCGCCAGCGGCGCCCCGTATCGGCCACGACGCCACCGCCGGCGGTATGCATGGGCGAGTAGGTGCGCAGGACGAACCGGTCGCCCGGCGCCGCCACCACCGGCTGCTCGGCCCGGAACAACACCCAACCCGTGCCGCCCGGAGCGATCTCGTCGCCGGGGTCCAGGAGCGTGACCCGGCCGATCACCTCGCTGGCACCCGTGTGCAGGCGCAGGCGCTGGTCGTGGCGCAGGGGCTTGCCCGCACCCGGCAGCCAGCGCACGCGGCACGTCAACAACCGTTCCGCCCGCAGGGTACCCGGCGGTAGCAGCACCTGGCCGCGGTGCAGCTCCCGGTGGTCCACACCGGCCAGGTTGGCCGCCACCCGCTGCCCGGCCACGGCCCGCCCCACCTCGCGGCCGTGCACCTGCAGGTGGCGCACCCGCACCTCCAGCCCTCCCGGCTCGACCACGAGCCTCTGGTCGCGCTCCAGCGTGCCGGCGACCAGCGTCCCTGTCACCACGGTGCCGAATCCGGCGACGGTGAAGACGCGATCAATGGGCAGGCGCGGCAGGCCGTCCAGCTGGCGGGCAGGCAGGGACGGCAGGAGGTCCACAATGGCCTGGACAAGCCGGTCGAGGCCCTCACCGGTCACCGCCGAGACGCGCACGATGGGCGCACCGGCAAGGAAGCTGCCCGCCAGTGCGGCGCGCACGTCCTCTTCCACAAGCTGCAGCCACTCCTCGTCCCGCACCAGATCGACTTTCGTGAGGGCGACGAGGCCGCGCCGGATCCCCAGCAGCTGGAGGATGTCCAGGTGCTCCGTCGTTTGCGGCATGACGCCCTCGTCGGCCGCCACCACCAGGAGCACCAGGTCGATGCCGTGGACTCCCGCCACCATGTTATGGATGAACCGCTCGTGCCCCGGCACGTCGATGATGGCGGCACTGCGCCCGTCGGGCAAGCGGAACTCGGCGAAGCCCAGGTCGATGGAGATGCCGCGCCGTTTCTCTTCCTTCAAGCGGTCCGTATCCACGCCCGTCAGGGCCTTGACCAGCGTAGTCTTGCCGTGGTCGACGTGGCCGGCCGTTCCGATGACGACCGGCGTCGTGGCCCGTTCATCCTGCAACCGGCATCCGTCCCCCCAAATTGACAACACCCCGGGGCCACTCTATAATGCCAGTTGTAGCGCCCGCACCCCCGCCGGTGCGACGCTGCCGGGCCGTAGCGCAGCTTGGTTAGCGCGCCACGTTCGGGACGTGGAGGTCGCCGGTTCAAATCCGGCCGGCCCGACACCGAACAGGACCCCATACCGAGGGAAAGGAACGGGCGGCCGTTCCTTTTTTCTTATTCCTGGCCTTCGCGGCCGCCCGTCTCGTGGGCCGTTTCGCTCCCGCCGTCACCGTCTCCCCGCGCCTCCGCAACGGTCTCGCCCACGGGCTCTCCGTCGCGTGGCACCCTCAGGCCGACGCGCTCGCCGGCCGCCTCCAGCGTCGGGCGTAGGTTCTCGTAGCTGCAGCGGGCCAGCGCCTCCTCAAAGGACAGCCAGGCGGCATCGCGGATCTCCTCACGCTGGATGCGGAGATTGTCGTTGAGGGCCCGTACCAGGAAGTAGTGAACGGTCTTGTGTACCTCTTGGCCCCGGTCGAAGAACTGGTACCGCACCGGGGGCAAGGCGTCCTGGACGGAACCGACGATGCCCGTTTCCTCGCGGATCTCGCGCAGGGCGGCATCCACCGGCGCCTCACCGGGCTCGATGCCGCCCTTGGGCAGGCACCAGTGACCGTAGGCGTCGAGGATCATGAGGAACCGGTACCCACCGGCGCCGGCGTCACCGGCCGGCACCCCCTCTGCCGGCCGTACCCTACGGTAAACGACACCGCCGGCCGCCTCGCGTTCCACCATGGTCCCATCCTCCCCCCGTCCAGCCACCATCGCAAACCGGCCGCGGCGGCCCGCCCGGCTTCCGGCGGTGGCCGGCCACCTTTCCCGCGGGCCCGCGGCCACGATATCTCGTGCTCTACCGTAAACCCAAAATGCCCCCGGGCGCAACGGGCCCCGCCAAGGGCATCCACCGACGCTGCCGGCAAACCATGGTATAATGCTAGCGAACCAGCCGCCTCGGGAAGGCCAGAGGTGAGCCCCGTGGAGGTCGGGAAGCGGATCCGCGCCGTGCGCCAACAACGGGGGATGAGCCTGCGGGATCTGGCCAACAGGTCGGGGGTTTCAAAAGCCTACCTGTCCCAGCTGGAAAACGATCCCGGACGCCGTCCGTCGGTGGACGTGGTCGTCCGCATCGCCGAGGCACTGGGGGTTTCCGTCCTCGAACTGCTGGACCGGGGCGACGCCGGCACCGGTCCCACGGGCCATCCCGCCTCGGCGGCCGGGACGGAGGACGCTGCCGGTGCGGATCTTTCCGCCACGGCCGCGGCGCCCTCTCCGGCCAGCGCCGAGGAAGGCGGGTCGGGTCCAAAGGGGGAAGCGGCGAAGGAGCCCGCCCGGCGGGATCCGGGCAAGTCCATCGATCCCGAAGACCTGCCTCCCGCCCTGCGCCTATTTTGGGAGGAACATCCCTACGTCACCGAGGACGAGATTCGCTCCCTGGCCAACATCAGCTGGTGCGGGCGGCGTCCCTTCACACCGACCGACTACTGGGTCCTGCACCAGGTGCTCTCCGGCATGCTGCGGGACACCTGAGGGGTGGCCGCGACATCGCCCCGCGCGGGGGGAGTTCCGTTCGTCGCCTCCGCCCCCCTTAGCCCCCACCAGAGCACGTCTAGGGCTTCGGGGTAACCGGCACGCCACATGCCCGTGGCCGCGGCCAGCAGGGCGTCGGCTGTCGCCCCGGGGTCCGGTAGGGGCAGGCGGATCTCGCCGCGCCGGCTGGCTTCCTCCAGCAACCGGGCCAGGGCCTCCCGCGCCACCACGCCCGGCGTTTCGCCTTCCCCCGCTTGCGGGCCCCCTGCCGCACCGGCCTCGGCGCGTTGCTCGCGCCGCGCCTCTTCCTCGCACGCCAGCCAGGGGAGGACGTCCAACAGCGCCCGCCGGAAGCGGGACCAGCGTTCGGCGGCCGGCAGGCCGGGAGTCAGCCACACCCAGGCCAGGCCTCGGCGCAGGCGCCTTGCCGCCCGGGACAGCAGGACGGCCAGCAGCGCCTGCTTGTGGGGGAAACGGGTGTAGACCGTGCCAACGGCCACGCCGGCCGCCGCGGCCACTTGGCGCAGACCCGTGGCCCGGAATCCCCGGCGGCTGAAGAGCCCCTCTGCGGCCGCCAGGATTCGTTCCTCCACGGCCTCGCCCGGTGCGTTCACCTCATGCACCCGCCCCGACCGCCTGGCCGGCCTCGGCCAGCAGGAACCGAGCGATGACCATCCGCTGGACCTCGGAGGTACCCTCGTAGATCTGCGTGATCTTGGCGTCCCGCATCAGGCGCTCCACTTCGAAGTCTTGGAGGTACCCGTAACCGCCGTGGATCTGGACGGCCTCGGTGGTCGCACGCATGGCCACCTCGGAAGCGAACAGCTTGGCCATGGCGATCTCCTTGCTCGCCCGGCGACCCGTGCGGACGCTCTCGTCGTAGAGGACGGCGGCGCGGTACACCAGCAGGCGGGCGGCGTCGATCTCGGTGGCCATGTCCGCCAGCTTGAATTGGATGGCCTGGAAGCTAGCGATGGGCCGGCCGAACTGGCGCCGCTGGCCGGCATACGCCAGCGCCTTGTCCAGGGCCGCCTGGGCGATGCCCAGGGCCTGGGCCGCGATGCCGACCCGGCCGTTGTCCAGCGTCGCCAGGGCGATCTTGTAACCCATGCCCTCGCTCCCGATGAGATTGCAGGCGGGCACGCGCACGTCCTCCAGGATGACGTCGGTGGTGGCGGAGGCGCGTATGCCCATTTTCTTGAAGGGCTTGCCGAAGGAAAGTCCCGGCGTTCCCTTCTCCACCAGGAAGGCGCTGATGCCCCGCGGACCCGCCTCGGGATCGGTGACAGCGAAGACGACGTAGAGGTCGGCCACGCCGCCGTTGGAGATGAACGTCTTGCGGCCGTTGAGGACGTAGTGGTCGCCCTGGCGCACCGCGGTGGTCTTGATGGCGGCGGCGTCAGACCCGGCGTCGGGCTCGGTGAGGCAGAAGGCGCCCAGGCGGTCGCCGCGGGCCAGCACAGGCAGCCACCGGGCCTTCATCTCCTCATCGGCCCAGCGGTTGAGGAGCTCGCCCACCAGGCTGTTGTGAACGTCCATGACGACGGCCGTCGCCGCGCAGGCGCGCGCCACTTCTTCCAGGCAGATGGCGTGGGCCAGCGTGTCCATGCCGCCTCCGCCGTACTGCTCCGGGATCATCATCCCCAGGTACCCGTGCTCGGCCAGCTTGCGCACGTTCTCCCAAGGGAACTCACCCGATTCGTCATAGGCGGCCGCCCGCGGGGCCAGCTCCCGCTGGGCGAACTCGCGCACGGCCTCCCGAAGCGATTGGTAGGACTCGTCCAAGATGAAGGGACTCGACGCCACTGCGCATCCTCCCCTCCCCGGCTCCGGTGGTGCCGCCCCGCTCCCCGGGCCGGGCCCTTTCTCCGCGCTAATCTCCCGGCTCGCCCACCGCGGCCCGTAGGTCGGCCAGCTGCTCCAGCAGCTGGCGCGCCGCCTCCGCCGGTGCCAGGCGCCGCTCGCTGACGTCCCGCACCAGCCGCACCCAATCCTCCCGGGCCGTCACCCATCGCCAGATGCGATCGAACAACTGCTGGCGGATGGATTCCTCCGACCACGCCCGTTGGCGGGAGGCACCGGCCTCACTGGTGCGCAGGTGCTCCCGGTGGCTCGCCAGCGCCGCGGCCAGGTCGTCC
>QGUQ01000045.1 GCA_003242195.1 Bacillota bacterium
GGGCCAGGTCGTAGAGCACTTGCAACCCGTGGGCGTGGCGGGAGAAGCCGGCCTCCTCGAAGGCCTGCCGGGTGTAGGCGGTGATGACCTGGCGGTTGGCGAAGGCGAAGTTGGCAGCCGCCGCCATGGCCCCTAGATAGTCTTGGCCCTCGGGGCTGCGGATGGGAGCCGCGGCCAGCTGCCGGTCGGGCAGGTGGATGCCGTACTTGCGGGCCGCCGCCAGCATCCGGTCCAGGTGATCCTGGCATACCTGGTGCCCCAGACCCCGCGAGCCCGTGTGGATCAGGACGGTGACCTGGCCCTCCCACAAGCCGTAGGCGCGGGCGGCTTCCTCGTCGTAGATACGGTCGACGTACTGAACCTCCAGGAAGTGGTTGCCGCTGCCCAGGGTTCCCAGTTGCAAACGGCCCCGCTCCAGTGCCCGGGTGGAGACCAGCGTGGGCGCCGCCCCCGGCAGGCGGCCGCCCGACTCGATGAAGCGCAGGTCGCCTTCCTCGCCGAACCCCTCTTCCACGGCCCAGCGGGCGCCCTCGCGGAGCACCGCCCGCAGGTCCCGGTTCTTCACGCGGAGCTCGTGGCGCTCCGAGCCGACCCCCGCCGGTACCAGCCGGTGCAGGGCGTTGGCCAGGGTTTCCTTGTAAGGCTCCAGGTCCTGCCGCGAGAGGGCCGACCGCAGCAGGCGCACGCCGCAGTTGATGTCGAAGCCCACGCCGCCGGGGCTGACGACGCCGTCCTTCTCGGGATCAAAGGCTGCCACGCCGCCGATGGGAAAGCCGTAGCCCCAATGGATGTCGGGGAGGGCCACGGCGGGGCTGACGATGCCAGGCAGCATGGCCACATTGACCAGTTGCTTCAGAGCCTCGCCGCCCTCGCCCTCCAGGTCGGCGAGGATGGCTTCCGAGGCGTAAAAGACGGCGTCGGCCCGCATGGACCCGTGGCGCGGGATGCGGTACCGGTACGGTCCAATGGCCTCGATCCGCTCGATCATGGCCCCGTTCCTCCCGGGGAACCCGGCCCCGGCACCCGGCCGCAGGCGCGCTGCCCCTGCGCCGGTCGGCCGGTCTTCCCGCATGCGAGATCATTATCACAACCATTCGTATCACAGGCGACGGTCGCCGGCACCCGGGGCCCCGTCGCCCCATGGCCCGACCCGGGACGGTGGCCCTCGGGATGGGGCGGGGTGAGTCACCGCCGCCTCCGGACGGTCGACGGCCGGACGGGAAGGCGTTACCCTGGCGGTAGGCGAACCACATCCCCACGGCAGCGCCGGGCATGGGAAGGGATGAGCACGGGGGTGGTGGCGTGCCGTCGATGGGGACGAACCGGCCTCCCGCCGGCAGTGGCGGCGGGAGGAACGGCGAGGGGGCGACGGCGGGCGGGGCGCCCGTGCCGGGCGGGTCGACCCCCGGGAGCGGCGCGGGAACGGGTGCAACGGTCCGGGTGCGGCTGTTTGCTGCGGTGGCCGAGCGGTGGGGGGAGCGTGAGCTGCAGCTGGCGGTTCCGCCCGGTGCCACGGCCGCCACGGTGGTGGAGTACCTGCGCGCCCGCCGCCCGGAGATGGCGCAGCTTCTGGATGCCTGCAGGCTGGCGGTCAACGGCCGCTACGCCGAGCCGGGGCAGCCCGTCCGCGGGGGCGACGAGGTGGCCCTGATCCCTCCCGTCAGTGGCGGCGCCCCCGAGCGGCGCGAGGGCGGTGGGCGGTTCTTCGTCACGGACCGCCCGCTGTCGCTGGACGAGCTCTTCCGCCACGTGGCGCGACCGGAGCACGGGGCGGTGGTCCTGTTCGTCGGGATCACGCGCCGGTTCACGGGTGACCGGGAGACGCGTTACCTGGAATACGAGGCGTACGCCGAGATGGCCGCGGGCGAGCTGGCCCGCATCGGGGCGGAGGCCGAGGAGCGCTGGCCCGGCGCGCGCCTGGCCATCGGCCACCGCGTGGGCCGGGTGGACATCGGCGAGGCCAGCGTGGTCATCGCCGCCGCCGCGCCCCACCGGCCCGATGCCTTTGCCGCCGCCCGTTACGCCATCGAGGAGCTGAAGCGCCGGGCACCCATCTGGAAGAAGGAGCATTACGTCGATGGCTCGGTGGAGTGGGTCGGCGTGGGCCCCGAACCGGGGGTGGCCCGGCCCTCTGCCGGTGGGGAGAGGGAGCGGTGAGGGACGACACCATGCAGGTGACGGGGCGCTGGGACCTGGCGGAGGTCCCCGAGCTGCTGTCGTGGGACCGGCGGCTCCCGCCCATCCGCATCCCGGTGTGGGGCAACATCCCTACGACACCGCGGTTGCGGGCGCTGATCGACAGCGCAGCCTTCCAGCGGCTGCGGCGAGTACGCCAGACGGGGCCGGCCTTCCTCGTGTATCCGGGCGCCGTGCACACGCGCTTTGAGCACTCCCTGGGCACCTACGAGATGGCCCGGCGCCTGGTCATCGCCCTCTGGTCGCGGTCCGGGGACCGCCCGCTCCTCACGCCCGAGGACGTCCGGACCTTCCTGGTCTGCGCCCTGCTGCACGACATCGGTCACTATCCCTTCTCCCACACCATCGAGGAGATCCCGGACGCACCCTTCCGGGCGGGGCGGCTGCCGCGGCACGAGGAACGCGGGGCCTCCATCATCCGGCAGAACGAGGAAATCCGTCACATCCTTACCGACCTCTGGGAAGTCGACCCCGAGCGGGTTTGTCGTATCTTGCGGGAGGAACAGGCCTCCGGAACCGAGGCCGACCTGCGCCTGGCGCGCATGCTGTCCGGTCCCATCAACCCCGACCGCCTGGACTACCTCGCCCGGGACAGCGAGCACATCGGCGTGCCCTACGGCCGCGGCATCGATTACGAGCGGTTGCTGGACTCCGTCTGCTGGACCCCCGACGGGCTGGGCGTCGGGGTGACGCCCAAGGGGGTCTCGGCGGTGGAGACCCTGATCTTCGCCTCCTACATCATGTACCGCGACGTGTACTGGCACCACACCGGCCGCATCGCAGCGGCCATGCTGCGGCGGGCCCTGACGGAGGCGCTGGCGGCGGGCGACTTCGCCGTCGAGGACTTCATCGACCTGGATGACGAGCAGGCCCTCGGCCTCCTCCGCGCCAGTCCCAACCCCGTCACCCGCGACCTGGTGGAACGCCTGACGGGCGCCGGGCGGCGCCTGTACAAGCGTGTGGCCCGGCTGAACTACGCCCGGGCCCTGGCGGGCGATTACGGCGAGGAGATCCGGGCGCTGGTGCAGGCGGACTACTGGGAGCGGGAGGCCTGGGCTCGGGATGCCTGTGCGGAACTGGCGCGCCGGTCGGGGCGGCCGGTGGAGCCCCACCACCTGCTGGTGGACATCGTCGGCGGCGGCAAGAGCCTCTTCTTCGAGGTGCCGGTGGTGGCCGGCGGCAGGGTCTACACGACCGCCGACCCCGAAGTCTCGGTTCTGGCCCCCTACATCGCCCGCAACTTCCAGGAGCAAGCCAAGTACGTGCTGCTGGCGGCGCCGGCGGAATTCGTCAACGACTTTCAGCAGATGTTCCGTCTCTCTGCAGGCTGGCACCCCTGATCCCGCCAGGAACACATCGGACAGCAAACGGGCGTATCCGGCCGTGATTGGCCGCGTCCTGGGGACAAAATCCCTCCCGGGGACCAGGAGAGGGGAGAAGCCGCCTCAGGACGGCATCGAGTGTTTCTCGCCGGTTGCCCGATTGTTACCGAATTGTTACGATGCGGGCGTCATGGGTAACCAGCGTTTCTGGAAGAACCTCGCGGGTAGCGGCGCCCTGGCGGGCATACTCGTCTGGGCGTTCTCCGCGGCTGCCATCGCCAGGGTAGCCCCGGCCCGGCCGTGGCATCCGGTGGAGATGGAGGCGGCCGCGCCCGCCCGGGACGTCGCCGCGGCCACCGACGAGGACCCCATCGACCGGGTGCGCGCCGAGGTCTTGCGCCGGCGCGCGGAAGCGGCGCGGCAGGCGGCGGTGATGCGGGCGGCCGAGGCCAAGAGGCACGAGCAGGCCCGTTCCCGTGAGCAGGCAGGACGGGAGGAGCGTGTGGCCGCCCGGGATCGGAGCCGGGAGCGGGACGGCGAGGGTGCTCGCAAGGCCGCGGCGCGCCAGGCCGCCCTGCGGAAGGCCCAGGCGGACCAGGAGCGGAAGCGCACGACGCGTAAGCGTACCGCGCGCGTGGCTTCCCGGAAGGAAGGCGCCGCGACCGTCTCCCTGGCGGATGTGGAGTTGCTGGCGCGGGTGATCAAGATCGAGGCCGGCGGCGAGCCCTATGAGGGGAAGGTGGCGGTGGGTGCCGTGATCGTCAACCGCGTGCGGAGCCCCCGCTTCCCCAACTCGCTGCGGGCGGTGATCTACTCACCGGGCCAGTTCCCCGGCGTCACCGAGATGATCGACGAGGTGCGACCGGGATCGTCGGATCTGCGCGCCGCCAAGGAAGCACTGGCGGGTCGCGATCCCTCCAACGGCGCCCTCTACTTCTACAATCCCCGGATTCACCGCTGCGACGGGGAGGGCGACTTTCTCTGCAGCCTGAAGGTGACCGCCCGCATCGGGAACCACGTCTTCGCCCGCTAGGCCTCGTCGGTCGCTAGGCGCGGCGCCGGTATCGAGAGCGGAGATGTCGAGCGGGGAGCGGCTCCGGCCGCTCCCCGCTCGTTTTGGGTCCCGCAGCTGGCCCGGTTCTTCCGCCGTTCCGGAGCCCTTTCTGCCCCTTCTGGAGGGGCCCCCATACTCCTCGAACTGCCGGGCTCACCAGGCCCTCGCTCAGGCGGTGGCCCCGCTTTCCTGTCGCCGCCCGCCGGCGGGACCGGCGGCGCGCCGGTAGACGAAGGCCCCCGCCAGCAGGGCCAGGGCCAGGGCCACCAGCGCGGCGACCCCGGCGACCTCCGGTCCGGGCAGGTAGGGATGCAGGCCGGCCCCGTAATCCACCAGGTCGTTGAAAGCGGCCCAACCCCATGCCGCCAGTACGGCCGCGGGGGCTGCCGGATACCAGCGCTGGTAGATGGCCGCCTCGATCGCCATCCCGGCGTGGGAGGCGATGAGCAGGAGCGCCTCCGGGTGCCAAGAGCCCGTGCGCGCCCCGTAGACGCCCAGCACGACCACCGTCCACAAGCCGTACTTGACCATGGTCAGGTAGGCGAAGGCCTCCAGCACGCGGGACCGGCGCTCCAGCAGCTGGAGGATCAGGACCACGGTGAAAAGGGTGGAGGCCGTGGGCGAGTCGGGGACCACCGGCCATTGCCAGCGCGGGGTGGCTGCCAGCTGGTCGTGGTACCACCAGAAGCCCCAGGCGGAGCCGACGGCATTGACGACGACCAGCGTCCACGTGAGCGGGCGGTTGCCGGGCAAGTCGGCCAACCAGCGGGCGGCCCGCCGAAGGGGGTGTTGTCGCGCCTCGTCCACCGCTGCACCTCCTCGCCGAGACCTGCCGGTGGCGCCGCGGTCTTCCCTGGGGTACATTGAAGGGCGGGGTGGAACCGTGTCGCGTGGCCTCTGGCCCTGGCTGATCGTGCTGGCGCTGACCCTGGTGATCGCGCCCTGGATCGCGCTCCAGGCCGGTACCGAGACCGGCCCCCTCGAGCGGGAGGCGCGGGCCATCGAGCGTTCCCTGCGCTGCCCCGTGTGCGAGGGGCAGTCGGTGGCCGATTCCAATTCCTCCGTCGCCCTGGAGATGCGCGAGGAGATCCGCGAGATGCTGGCCCAGGGCAAGACGCGCGACGAGATCCTCCAATATTACGTGAACCGGTACGGTGAATGGATCCTCTACATGCCCCCGCCCCGCGGGGTCTTTCTTCTCGGGTGGTTCCTCCCCTTCCTGGCGGTGGCGGCCGGCGGCTGGGTCGTCTACCGCTGGCTGCGGGCGCGGGCGGGTACGGAAGGGACGCGGTCGCCGGCATCTGCACGGGCCGCGCCTGCGCCGGAGGATGGGACGCCCGGCGAGGACGGCGAGGGTGCCGGCGACGGTGTGGACTGGCAGCGGGAACTGTCGCGCTGGATGTGAGGGCGGGACGCGGCCGTCGCCCCGCGTCACCGCACCCTGACCTGGCGGCCCCTTGGAGGAGGCGTTGTGATGCCGCAGGTGGGACATGCCCTGACGGTGGCCGCATTCGCGCTGGCCGTTGCCCTGGCCCTGTGGGCGCCGCTGGAGCCCCGCTGGCACCGGCGCTGGCCGCGGGTTCCGGCGTCGCAATGGATTGCCACGCTGCTGTTCATCGCCACCACGGCCGCCGTCGGCATCCTGGTCTACGCCCTCTTCACCGATGACTTCCGCTTCGCCTACGTGGCCGCCCAGTCCAGCCGCTACATGCCGGCTCCGTACAAGATCAGCGCCCTGTGGGCGGGCCAGGAGGGGTCCCTGCTCTTCTGGCTCTGGCTCCTCAGCGGCTACACGGCGGCCGTGGCCTGGACCGCCCGGCGCGCCGCGCCGGGGCTGCTACCCTACGCCCTGGGCACGCTGGGGGTCGTCGCCACCTTCTTTGCCCTCCTGGTGGCCTTCGTCGCCAGTCCGTTCGCGCTGCTGCCGGCCCCGCCCGAGGATGGCAGGGGGATGAACCCGCTCCTCCAGAACCCGTGGATGGTGAGCCACCCGTTCACCCTCTACCTGGGCTACGTGGGCATGGCCGTGCCCTTCGCCTTCGCCGTGGCCGCCCTGATTACCCGGAACGCCGGCGACACGTGGATTCGGGTAACGCGGCGCTGGACGCTGGTGGCGTGGCTGTTCCTGTCCGTGGGCATCCTGGTGGGCGGGCGCTGGGCCTATACCGAGCTGGGTTGGGGCGGGGTATGGGCCTGGGATCCCGTGGAGAACGCCGCCCTCATGCCCTGGCTCCTGGCCACGGCCTTCATCCACTCCTCCCTGGTCCAGGAGAAGAGGGGCATGCTGAAGCGGTGGAACGTGGCCCTGGTCACATTCATCTTCCTTCTGACCGTCTTCGGCACCTTCATCACGCGCAGCGGCATCCTTTCGTCGGTCCATGCCTTCATCACGTCACCCACCAGTTCCTGGTTCCTCGGTTTCCTGGGCCTGATGCTGGCCGCGACGGTGTACCTGCTGATCGACCGGGCGCCCCTGTTCCAGGACGAACGGCGGCTGGAGTCCGCCTTCTCCAAGGAAGCGAGTTTCCTCATCAACAACCTGCTGCTCGCCGGGGCGACCTTCACGGTCTTCTGGGGTACGGTGATGCCCCTGGTCACGCAGCTGTTCGGTGTCCAGGTCTCCGTGGGGCCGCCCTTCTTCAACCTGGTCAACGTGCCCATCTTCCTGGCGATGATGATCCTCATGGGCGTGGCGCCCCTGCTGGCCTGGCGCAGGGCCTCGTGGCCGCGGGTGCGCCAGCTGCTGGCGGTGCCCGTTTGGGGGGCCCTGGCGCTGGCGGTGGCCCTGGTCGTCCTGGGCGTGCGGGAGCCGGCGCCGGTGGCGGGCTTCGCCGTCGCCTTCTTCGTCTCGGCGGCGACCCTGGTGGACGTGGCCGTCGCCTACGCCGCCCGTGTGGAGGCGACGGGCGACCGCTCGCTGCGGGGCCTCTGGCAGATGCTCAACCGCAACCCGCGCCGGTACGGGGGCTACATCGTCCACCTGGGCGTGGTCCTGATCCTGATCGGCCTGACGGGGATGTACGGGTACCAGCGGGTCGAGACGGTGGGCATGGAGCCGGGCGACACCTACGAGCTCGGTGGATACACCATCACCTACCACGGCCTCGGCCGGCGCATCTCCGAAGGGGTGCCCGCCGTTTACGCCGACCTCACCGTTAGCCAGGATGGACGCTTGATCGGGCGGCTGCAGCCGGAGCGACGGTTCTACCCCGGTTTCGAACAGACCATGGGCGCCATTCCCGAAGTGGCCATGATCACCTCCCTGAGTCGCGACCTCTACGTGGTGCTGGGCGGCTGGGAAGGTCAGACGGCCGGGTTCGAGTTCTACCTCAACCCCATGGTGGCCTGGATCTGGATCGGGGGCTACCTGCTGGTGGGAGGAACCTTGTTCTCGCTGTGGCCGCGCCCGGCACTGGCGTCGGTACGCGCCCGCATCATGGCCGAGCTCACGGAGTTGGAGTACGACTACCGCATGGGCAAGATCGGCCGCGAGGAATACGAGAGGCTGCGCCGCGGCCTGGTGGCAGCGGCCGGGGCGCGCCTTGGCGGCTGGGAGGAAGCCGAGCGGGCGGTGGAGGCGGAGATCGAGGAAGCGGCGGCCCGGCTGCGGGCGGCTGGCGGGTCCGGGCCCCGGGCGCCAGCGGAGGCGGGCCGCACGTCTGGCCGGCGAGGATCCGTGACGGAGCCGGAGGGAGGCCGCGCCGGTGGCTAGCGGGGCGCGACCCGAGGACGGGCGTCGCCCGGATTCTCCCGGTTCTGCCTCCGCCGCGGCGCGGCGGCGCCGGTGGGTGGCCCTGGCCGCCGTTCTGGTGCTGGCTGCCGCCTTTGCTGCCGGCGTCCGCCATATGCAGCAGGCGGTGGCGAACCGGCCCCAGGTGGGGCGCCCGGCTCCCGAGTTCACGTTGTCGCGACTGGACGGGGAGCCGGTCCGCCTGGCCGACCTGCGAGGGCGCGTCGTGCTGCTCAACTTCTGGGCCAGCTGGTGCCCCCCCTGCCGCGAAGAGACGCCCGCCCTGCAAGCCTTCTACGAGCGGTACGGCGATCGCGTCGCCTATTACGGCATCAACGTAGCGGAGCCGGTGGACACCGTGCGCCGGTTCCTCACGGAATTCGGCGTCACCTATCCCGTCCTCCTGGACCGGGAGAGGGAGGTGACGCGGCGCTACGGGGTCACGGCCTTCCCCGAAACCTGGTGGATCGACCGGGACGGTGTCGCCCGGGTGCACTGGGTGGGGCCCATGACCTTTGAAGACATGCAGCGCCTGTATGAGCAGACGGCTGGCGAGCCCATCGACCCCGAGGGCAACGGGCCGGTGGCCCCTGGCGAGCGGTTGCTGGACATGGCCGTGGACGGTGCGGGGCGGGCCTGGGCCGCTACCTCCGGTGGTCTATGGCGCAGCGACGACGGCGGCGCCACCTGGCGGCCGGTGGCGGGACTGCAGGGCGCCGAGGTCACCGCCGTCCTCTGGCTGCCGCCGGCGTCGGGCTCCGCGGCGGGCGGCGGCGGGGGCGCCGGCAGCGGCGGTCCGGGTGGGAACGCCGAGCCAGGCCGGGGGCGGCTTCTGGTCGCCGGTCCTTCCTTCGGCTTGCGCGTCTCGGAGGATGGCGGGCGCACCTGGCGCGAAGCCGGTGAGGGCCTGCCGGCTCCGGACGTGATGGCCATCGCGGCCAGCCCCTCGGGGCGCGTCCTGTACGCCTGGGTGGCGGGGGACGGCCTGTACCGGCGGGATGACGGCGCGGGCACCGGACGGTGGCAGCAGGTGTCGGGCGACCTCGGTCCGTCCCTGGAGCGGGCGGGCCTGCTGGTGCTGGACGACGAGGGCCGGTACCTGCTGGCGGCCACCCGCGGCGGCCTGTTCTACAGCGAGGACGGCGGCCGCACCTGGCGAGAGGCGGGGTTGGAAGAACCGCTGCTGGATGCGGTGCCGGTGGCGGCGACGCAGGCGGGCGCCGGTGCGGCGGGCGAGGGAGACGCCGTGGCGGGAGCGAGGGGGCCGGTGACGGTCCTCCTGGGAGGGCAGGAGGGCCTGTGGCGCGCCACGTGGACGGCCGGGGACGGGGCGGGCTCCGCCCGGGTCGAAGCAGCGGCCCGGCTGCCCGCACCGGCCAGGGCCTGGGCGGCCGTGGCCAGCGCGTCCGGCGGCCGCTACTGGCTGGCTGCCGCGCCCAACGGTGACCTGGTCCGCTCCACCGACGGGGGCGCCCGCTGGGAGTACGTCCGGGGCCGGCGGGCTCCCTGATGGGACCGGGGGCGCGGCAAGGCTGGAACGGGGGTGTTTGCTTTGTCGAAC
>QGUQ01000046.1 GCA_003242195.1 Bacillota bacterium
GCTGGTGCCCCCCGAGGAGTCGTTGCCAGCCGGCGAGCCCGTGGGGGACGGAGGCGGGGACGCGGCTGGCCATGGGGATGCGGCCTTCCCGGCCGGTGCCGGCGGGACGACGCCCGGGGCCGGTGGCGCGACGCCCGCGCCCGGCGGGGGGCCGGCCCCCAAGGGGCCCGGTGACGCCGGGTATGGCGGAATCCGGGCGGTCGCAGCCCCCCGCGTGCCGTTGCCGGGGCAGGTGGCGCGGCTGGCCGCCGCGCTGGCCGAGGCCCGGCGGGGTATCATCGTCTGCGGACCCTATGCCGGCCGTGATCTCGCCGGGCCCGTCACACGCCTGGCCGCCCTGCTGGGCTTCCCCGTGCTAGCCGATCCCCTCTCGGGCGTCCGTTGCGGGCTCCACGACCGATCCGCCGTCATCGACGCCTACGACGCCTTCCTGCGGGTGCCGGGCGTCGCCGCGGTCCTGGCGCCCGATCTGGTGCTCCGCATCGGCGCCGTGCCCACTTCGAAGCCCCTGCTGCTGTACCTCGAGGCCCATGCGGGAGCGCGCCAGATTCTGCTGGACGACGGCGGGTGGAATGACCCCGGTCACGTGGCCGCGGAGGTCGTCGCGGCCGACCCGTGCCTGACGTGCAAGGCGCTGGTGGAATACCTGGAGGGGACCGGCACCCGGAGGACCCGCGCCGGGGACGGCGGGCGCGAGGGTGGTGCTGGGCATGGCGCCCGCTCGCAGGGCGGCGGCTGGCTCGGCCGGTGGCAGCGCCTCAACGAAGTCGCGCGCCGGGCGGTGGAGGAGGCCGTCGGGGCGCACACCGAACTCTCAGAGCCACGGGTCTTCACCGAATTGGCGAACCTGCTTCCCGACGGTGCCATCCTTTATGTAGGCAACAGCATGCCCGTGCGCGACCTCGACACCTTTTTCCCGGCGTTGCCCAAGCGGATCCGCTTCCTGGCCAACCGAGGGGCTAACGGCATCGACGGGGTCGTCTCCAGCGCCCTGGGTGCGGCCGCGGCTGGGGAAGGGCCGCTGGTGCTGGTCATCGGGGACCTGTCCTTCTACCACGACCTGAACGGCCTGCTGGCCGCCGCGCGTTACGGCATCGCAGCCACCATCGTGGTGATCAACAACGACGGCGGCGGGATCTTCTCCTTCCTTCCCCAGGCGCGCCTGACCGAGCATTTCGAGCTCCTCTTCGGCACGCCCCACGGTCTCGACTTCCGGCATGCCGCCGCCCTCTACGGCGCCGCCTACGAGCGCCCCGCCATCTGGGACGGGTTCCGGGATGCCATCCAGCGTGGCCTGGCCTCCCCCGGCCTGTCCATCGTGGAGGTGCGTACCGATCGGCGGCGGAACGTGGAGCAGCACCGGCAGGTGTGGCGGGCGGTGGAAGAAGCCTTGGCGGCGCAGGGGTTAGCTGGAGGTGGGGTGCGTTGACGCCCGCTTCGCCCGGTACGGCGGCTGAGCAGGCGGCGGATCGCCGGCCGGCGGGCCGCCGGCCGCCGGGCTGCCCGCCAAGGGGCCGCCTGGTCGAGGTGGACGGCGTGGCCTTGTACGTGGAGGAAACTCCCGGGGCCCCGGGGACGGGCGATCCCATCGTTCTCCTACACGGGTTCACCGGCAGCACCGCCACCTGGGAGGGCCATCGGGAGGCACTGGCCCGCCTGGGGCCGGTGATCGCCGTCGACTTGGTGGGCCACGGTCGCTCCGGCGCGCCGGAGGCCGTCGACCGCTACCGTATGGAGCGCTGCGTCGCCGACCTGCTGGCGCTGTTCGACCGGCTGGACCTCAGGCGCGTGCGGTTGGTGGGCTACTCCATGGGGGGACGCGTCGCCCTGCACGTGACCCTGGCGGCGCCCGCCCGGGTGGCTTGCCTCGTGCTGGAATCGGCCTCGCCCGGCATCGCCGACCCCGCCGAGCGGGAGCAGCGGCGGCGCCAGGACGAGGCCCTGGCGGACCGCATCGAAAGGGAGGGGATCGCGGCCTTCGTCCGGTACTGGGAGTCGCTGCCCCTGTTCGCCACACAGCAGCGGTTGCCGGCCGCGGTGCGCAAGCGTCTGCGCGCGCAGCGGCTGGCCAACCGGCCCCGGGGCCTCGCCAACAGCCTGCGGGGCATGGGTGCCGGCGCCCAGGAGCCCCTGTGGGACCGCCTGCCGGAGCTCGACCTGCCGGTCCTGGTGGTGGTCGGCGAGCTGGACGCCAAGTACTGCGGTATTGCCCAGGAAATGGTAAGGCGGCTGCCGCGGGGCCGGCTGGCGGTGGTGCCGGGTGCGGGCCACGCCGTCCACCTGGAGCGGCCCGAAGCCTTCATTCAGGTGGTGGGCACGTTCCTCGCCGCGCCCGGGACACCCGCCGGAGTCAAGCCCGGTGCGTCCGGGTCCGGGACCAGTGCCGCCGGCTGAAGGCCCACCCCGGCAGGAGAGGCCCGGGGATGCGCCGGAGAAAGGAGCATGAGAGGGGAGGGACGGCCGATGTCGACGGACCAGGCACGCAGCGACCTGCCGCGCTGGATCAAGGTCCGCGACTACGAGGACATCATCTACGAGAAGGCGGACGGCGAAGGCATCGCCAAGATCACCATCAACCGGCCTCACGTCCTCAACGCCTTCCGGCCCAAGACCCTGTTCGAGCTGCAGGAGGCCTTCGCCGACGCCCGCGACGACGCCAACATCGGCGTCATCCTGTTCACGGGCGCTGGCGGCAACTTCTGCACCGGTGGCGACCAGAAGGTGCGCGGCCACGGCGGTTACGTGGACGACCAGGGCATCCCGCGCCTCAACGTGCTGGACCTGCAGCGGCAGATCCGCACGCTGCCCAAGCCGGTCATCGCCCTGGTGGCCGGGTATGCCATCGGTGGCGGGCACGTGCTGCACGTGGTCTGCGACCTGACCATCGCCGCCGACAACGCCAAGTTCGGGCAGACCGGCCCCAAGGTGGGCAGCTTCGACGGCGGCTATGGCGCCGGGTACCTGGCGCGTATCGTCGGGCACAAGAAGGCGCGGGAGATCTGGTACCTATGCCGCCAGTACACGGCCCAGGAAGCCCTGGAGATGGGCCTGGTCAACGCCGTGGTGCCGGCGGACCAGCTGGAGGCCGAGGGCGTCAAGTGGGCCCGCGAGATCCTGGAGAAGAGCCCGCTGGCCATCCGCATGCTCAAGGCGGCCTTCAACGCCGATACCGACGGCCTGGCCGGCATCCAGCAGCTGGCCGGCGACGCCACCCTGCTGTACTACCTGACGGACGAAGCCAAGGAAGGCCACCGGGCATGGCTGGAGAAGCGCAAGCCCGACTGGAGCAAGTTCCCTCGATTCCCTTGATGGACGGCGGTTCTCCTGGCGCGGCGCCCGCGGGTGACCAAAGCCCGCGGGCGTCACGCCGCCGGGGCCTTGTCGGTGCCCGGCGGCCGTGCTGGTAATGGCCCCCCTTGCTCCCCTGGCCCGTGTGCCGTTAAATTGTAGTGTCTCGATCGGAAACAATGTATTTCCATGGGGGTACCCGCGCGCGAGGGGGCATAGGGTGGCCTGAGGAGGGGTCCATCGTGCCCGTACTTCCGGTGGTGCTGAACGTGGCAGGGCTCGTCACTCTGCTGGCCCTGCTTTACTGGATGAAGGCGCGGGGGCTGTCGTTCTCGGTGCGGGTCCTGGCCAGCCTGGGCCTCGGCATCGTGTACGGCCTTGCCCTGCACCTGCTCTACAGAGCAGAGCCGGACGTGCTGAAGGTCTCCGCCGACTGGTTCAGCATCGTCGGCTCCGGTTACGTCAAGCTCCTGCAGATGGTGGTCGTACCGCTGGTCTTCATCGCCATCGTCTCGGCCTTCACCAAGATGGAATTGACCGAGAACGTAGGCAAGATCGCCGGGCTCATCCTGGCCATCCTCGTGGGGACCACGGCCATCGCCGCGGCGGTGGGGATCGGGTCGGTGGCCGCCTTCGACCTCGATGCCAGCCGGATCCCCCAGGGCCAAGAGGAGGTGCAACGGGCGCAGGAGCTGGAGCAGACCTTCGGCGAGCTGCAGCAAATGACCCTGCCCCAGCGCATCCTGGAGCTGTTGCCGGCCAACCCCTTCCTGGACTTCACGGGGCAGCGGCGGACTTCGACCATCGCCGTGGTGATCTTCGCCGCCTTCGTGGGTATGGCGTACCTGGGGCTCCGGCGGCGGGATCCTGAGGCGGCGGAGACCTTCGCCCGCCTGGTCCGGGCGCTGGAAGGCGTGGTCATGGGCATGGTGCGGCTCGTCATCCGGCTGACGCCTTACGGCGTCCTGGCCATCATGACCAAGGTAGCCGCCACCAGCGACTACAAGGCCATCTGGGAGCTAGGCAAGTTCGTCGTGGCCTCGTACGCCGCCCTGGCGGTGGTATTCGGCATCCACCTGCTCCTGTTGTCCCTGGCGGGGCTGAACCCCGCGGCCTACGTGCGCAAGGTGCTGCCCGTGCTGGCCTTCGCCTTCACCTCGCGGTCCAGCGCGGCCACCCTGCCGCTCAACGTGCGCACGCAGGCGGAAGAACTGGGGGTGCCTCAGGGCATCGCCAACTTCGCCGGCTCGCTGGGGTTGTCCATCGGCCAAAACGGTTGCGCCGGTGTCTACCCGGCGATGCTGGCCGTGATGGTCGCGCCCACCGTGGGCATCGACCCGTGGTCGCCGGGCTTCATCCTCACCGTCATCGGTGTCGTGGCCCTCAGCTCCTTCGGTGTGGCGGGCGTCGGCGGGGGTGCCACCTTCGCGTCGCTGCTGGTGCTGTCCATGCTCAACCTGCCCGTGGGCCTGGCGGGCCTCCTCATCTCGGTGGAGCCGTTGATCGACATGGGACGGACGGCGGTGAACGTCAGCGGCAGCATGACGGCCGGGCTGCTGACCAGCCGCATCACCGGCCAGCTGAACAAGGACGTGTACCTGGGTGGGGGGACCGGCGGAGCCGGCGTGGGGGCGGCTGCCGAGGCCTGAAGGGCGTCGCGTGGGAGCCTGTGTCGGGCGCGGCGGCGCCTCACTTGCTCGGGCGGCTGAACGCTCGGAGCTCGTCCGGGTTGGCGCGGTCGCGGACACCGTTGGCATGGGCGAAGCGACGGGCAGGTCCTCGCGGCTCATCGGTGAGCGTAGGGTGCGGGCCCGGGCCTCGAGGCGGTCCATTTCCCGTTGCAGCCGTCGCCGCTCCTCCGCGAGCGCGCGAGCAGGTTCAACAGTGCGTCCTCGAGGTCCGGCGCCCGCTTAGCGGTCGCGATCACGTTCTGCTGGCGCCGGCGCAGCGCCGCTCGCTGGGCTCGCAGTTGAGGGAGGCGGCGTTCTTCCTCGTCTTTGGGATCGGCCTCCCCGGCCAGAGCCGGGGCCACCTCCTCCTGAAGCGCCATGGTCAGTTGGCGGATCCGGTCGCGCCGTGATATGGGCCCGCTCTCCCAACCGGGCAAGGACCGCCTCCCTCAGATGTCGGTACTGGCGTTTTCAGGATTTCCCCACCCAACAGGTCGTTCGCTACCAGCGCCGTGACGCCACATTGACCGCGGGCCGGATTCTCCGGAGTGTACTTGCTGCTCGTATCCTTGGACCAACACTGACGAAAGATTTCAAGCAGTTGATCCGGCGCGGGTTTCATGGGATGACCTCTCCCTGATCTCCTCGATGACATCGCGCTGGTGGTCCGCGGGTTCAGGGGATATCCGTTCGCATGGTCCAAAGCACCGTCAGCGCCAGGAACACCACGAAGATGGGCGTCAGCACCAGCCACCACTCCGGGACATGGGGCGCCAGTTCCTGGACGTGGGAGGCCTGGGCCGTCCAGGCGGGGATGCCCGTCGGGATCCAGAGCCAGTCCTCGCCAGCGAACGAGGTGGCGATGTTCGTGACGACGAAGAACCCGGCGGCCGCCAGGGGGACGATGTAGTTGCGCGCCCATGCCGCCAGCCACAGGATGACGGGCAAGAGGAGGAATTGCGCCAGACCCGTCTCCAGGTGAAGAACCAGCGCCCGGACCGTCTCATCCAGGGTGGGCAGCCTGCCAATCACCGGCAGCCCGGCGATGACCGCCAGGGGGACGGCCCCGACGACCGCCACCAGCAGGACCACGGCGGCCGAGCCCAC
Organism: Bacillota bacterium; assembly: GCA_003242195.1. Classification (GTDB taxonomy): domain Bacteria; phylum Bacillota; class Sulfobacillia; order Thermaerobacterales; family Thermaerobacteraceae; genus ZC4RG37. The sequence continues at coordinate 6,066 of QGUQ01000046.1, forward strand.
CTTGGTCAGCAGGATTCCCGCGCGGCTCACCGGCAGCGCGTAGAGGTTGGATGCGGTACCCTCCTGGAACTCGCGGGCGATGACGTACGTGCCCACGAAGGCGAAGGCCAGGGGATAGACGAGCAAGTGGGCAAACATGGCGACCTGGGCCAGGAACTCGAACCAGGGGACCTGCAAGCGTGCGCCGCTCGCTCGCTGGGCGCCCCAGAGCAGTAGAGCGTTGAAACCGGGCGACACCGCGGTGGCCAGCAAGACGGCCAGAAGCACGCGGGACCGCCGCCACTTCAGCAGCTCCGCCCGAAGTACCGCCATCAGGCACTCCTCCTTTCCTGAGGCCCGGCGGCCGCTGCATCGTCGGGGCCGGCCGCGCCGCCCGTGGCGCGGAGGAAATGGTCCTCCAGGCTTTCCCGTTGCACAGACAGATGCAGCAGGGCCAGGCCGTTCCCGACCAGCACGCGGGCGAACTCGTCCGGCCGGTCCACCTGCTCGAAGACGTGCAGGGTCCCGTTGGGGAGCACGGTGTAGCGCCGGATTCCCATTCGTTCCTCCAGGAGGCGGACGGCCGCCTGCGGGTCGCTCGTCGCGATGACCACGCAAGAGCGGCCGCGATCCCGCAGCTCCCGCATGCTGACTTCCTCCACCAGCCGTCCCTCGTGGATGATTCCGACCCGGTCCGCCACCTGCTCCACCTCGGCCAGGATGTGGCTGGAGAGCAATACCGAGATCCGTCGGAAGGCCGCCAGGTCCCGGATCAGCTCGCGCACCTCCCGGATGCCCGTCGGGTCGAGACCGTTGGTGGGTTCGTCCAGGATGAGGAGCTGTGGCTCGTGGAGCAAGGCTCGGGCAATGCCGAGGCGCTGGCGCATGCCGAGGGAGAACTCCCGCACCGGCCTGTCCGCCGCGTGGCGCAGACCCGTCAGTTCCAGGACCTCGTCGATGCGTCGCCGGTCGGCGATGCCGATCATCAGCAGGTTGTACAGAAGGTTTTCCCGTGCCGTCAGGTTTCCGTAGAAGCCGGGCGTCTCGACGGTGGAGCCGATGCGCCGGAAGGCTTCGGCACCCCATTCCTCCATCCGACGCCCGAACAGGCGGATCTCCCCCGCCGAGCGGCGTGCCAGGCCGAGGATCATGCGCAGGGTCGTGGTCTTGCCGGCGCCGTTGCGGCCAAGAAAGGCGTAGACCTCGCCCTGCCGAACCCGCATGTGCAGGTCGCGGACCACCCAGCGGGCGCCGTACCGTTTCCCGACACCCCGCAGCTCAAGGATCGTTTCCGCCTCCGCCGTCTGCATGGGACCACCCCCGCCGGCCATGGTACCGCCCGTCCCTTAAGGAAGGCTGTCGGCCGCCTTAAGGCTGGATTACGCGCCACTTAAATCAGCATGGGACCCCGCTGGCAAACCCGGTGTGATCCGCAGCCAGAGGGAGGGCCGGGGAAGCCGGCCCCGCCCGTCCCTAGTAGCTGCCAGAGCGGAACGGCACGGTGGAAACGGTGAAGGTGTGCCGTGGCGGGGTGGGGGTGGACATGGAGAAGGCGCTTACGGGCGCCCGCTCGCAGGCTCGCCCGGCGCCGGCTGGGCGCGGGGCCAGTGCACCGTGAACTCCAGGCCTCGCGGCTCCCGGCGGGCCACCGTGAGATCGCCGCCCCAGGCCCGCGCCAGGTGCCGGCTGATGGCCAATCCCAGCCCCGCACCGGGGGATCCGGGGCGACGCTGGAACGGGGTGAACAAGGCGGTCAGCACCTCATCGGGCACCGGATCCCCGTCGTCGGCCACCTTCAGCACCCACTGGTCCCCGTCCCGGCGCAGCGAGATCTCCAGCGACGACAGCCCGCGGGCGTGCTGCAGGGCATTCTGGACCAGGTTACGGCCGACGCGGGCCACCAGGTCGGGATGGCAATAGACCCACGCCTCCTCCGGCAGGTCCACCTCCAGGTCGATGGCCCGCTCGTGCACCGCCGGGTAGAACTCGATCAGCACCTGGCGCAGGCGCTCGGCCAGGTTGATGCGGGGTGCCGGCAGATCGGCCACGTCCAGATCGAGCCGCGCCCATTCGAAGAACCGGTCCAGGGTATCCCTCAGTTCCTTGCCCTTGGCATAGGCCGTCTCCAGGTAACGCCGCTCCTCTTGGGCCTCCACGGCGCCGGTCAGGACCGCTTCCAGGTAGCCCAGCACCGCCGTCAGGGGCGTCCGCAGGTCGTGGGAGATGGCAGCGACGAACTGGCGCCGCCGGGTCTCCTCCCGGCGGCGTTCGGTCTCGATGTCGTGTAACGTGCGCACGAGCCGGTTGAAGCGCTCCGCCAGAGGACGCACGGCCCAGGCACGGGAGTGGAAACGCACGCGCACGTTTCCCCCCTGGGCTTCGTCCAGAAGGCGGGCGAGGCGGTCCAGCTCGCGCCGCAGGCCGAGCCACCAGTGAAAGGCCAGCGCGGCCAGCAGGGTCATGGCCAGGGTGAGGGCGGCCCACGACCACCACCAGGCCTCACTGCCCCACGACCCCGGCCCCGCTTGCCAGGCGCTCACGGCCCGCACACCAGCCGGTATCCCAGCCCGCGCACGGTCTGGATGAGGGCCGGACGTTCCGGGTCCCGCTCGATCTTGGCCCGGAGCCGGTGGATGTGGACGGTGACCGTGTTGTCGTCGGCCACGTAAGGCTCTCCCCACACGGCCTCGTAGATTTGCTGCTTGGTGAAGACGCGGCCGGGGTTGCGCAACCACCAAGCCAGCAACTGGTACTCGCGGGGGGTGAGGGTCACGGGTTTCCCGTCAGCCCACACCTGCGCGGTGGACAGGTCGACGGTTACGGGACCGCAGCGCAGGACCTCGTTCGCCAGGGGGGCCAGGTCGGGTGTCCCCATGCCCGAGGTTCCTGCTGGTCCCGTCCCCGGGTCCGTGTGCGTCGCTCGAGAGGCGGAAGCGGCCGCAGTGGCGCCGTCCCTGTCGCTGGCGTTGGCGGCTGGGAGCGGGGCGGGACCGCACGCTCTCGCGGTAGCGGAAGGGCCAGCGGGCGTGCTACTGTCCGGCCGGGCGTCCGCGGACCCGTCGGGGATCCCTGCCGCGGCGGCCTTACGGGCCCGGCGCAGGACCGCGTGGATGCGTGCCGTCAGCTCCAGTAGGCTGAAGGGCTTGCCTACGTAGTCGTCGGCACCCAGAGAGAGGCCCACCATCTTGTCCATGGGGCTGTCCTTCGCGGAGAGCATGATCACCGGCAGGTCATACCGCTGGCGGAGGCGCCGTAGGAGGTCGATGCCGTCCATTCCGGGCAGCATGATGTCCAGGATGGCCAGGTCGCAGGGCGTCTCCTCCAGCAAGCGGAGCGCCGTTTCGGCATCATGGGCAACCAGGGGGGCGAAACCTTCCCTTTGCAGGTGCTCGGCCAGCAACCGCGTCAGGTCGGGCTCGTCATCCACGATGAGGATCGTGGCCGGTGTCACGGGTTCCCCTCCCCGCGGGCCGTCCTGGTTTCGGCACGATGATAGCACACTGCGAAACGGTGACCGGTGGCTGGTGGCCCGCGGGACCGGTGCGAACGCGGGGGAGCGGGCCCGTGGCGCCGGCGCCAGTCCGGCGGCAGCGGGCCAATCGGCGCCGCCATGCAAGCCGGCGAGACCGAGCGGGTGTTGCGGGAGAACCATCAAACTCCTCCGCGGAACAACGGGCGTGGGACGCGTCGCCGAGGAACCGGGCGCCGGTCACCCAAACATTTCAGGGCCCCGAAGACCGACACAATCTCGGATTCCGTCTTTT
>QGUQ01000047.1 GCA_003242195.1 Bacillota bacterium
CGCCCTCGGCCGCCTTGCGCGCCAGCGCCCGCACCCGGCCCAGCAAGGCCGTCCGCTCGCTGGCGCCGACGGCGTTCCGGGCCTCCAGGACGTTGAACAGGTGGGAGCACTTCAGCACGTAGTCGTAGCCCGGGAGCGCCAGCCCCCGCTCCAGGGCTCGCTCCGCCTCACGGGCGGCGTCGTCGAACCAGCGGCGGAGCATGTCCACGTCGGCGTGCTCGAAGCTGTACGCCGAGTGCTCGTACTCCGCCCGGCGGAAGAGCTCGCCGTAGGTCACGCCGTCGACCCAGCGGATGTCGAAGACGGCGTCCACCCCCTGGAGGTAGGTGGCGATCCGCTCCAGGCCGTAGGTGAGCTCCACCGACACCGGCTTGCACTCGTAGCCGGCCACCTGCTGGAAGTAGGTGAACTGGGTGATCTCCATCCCGTCCAGCCAGACCTCCCAGCCCAGCCCCCAGGCGCCGCCGCTGGGCCACTCCCAGTTGTCCTCGACGAAACGGATGTCGTGTTCTTCCGGGCGGATGCCCAGCGCCTCCAGGCTCCCCAGGTAGAGCTCCTGGATGTCGGGCGGCGACGGTTTCAGGATCACCTGGTACTGCCAGTGCTGGTACAGCCGGTTGGGGTTCTCGCCGTAACGGCCGTCGGCTGGCCGGCGGGAGGGTTCCACGTAGGCCACCCGCCATGGTTCCGGGCCCAGGGCGCGGAAGAAGGTCAGCGGGTTCATGGTCCCGGCGCCCGTTTCCACGTCGTAGGGCATGGCCAGGACGCACCCCTGGGCCGCCCAGTACTGGTTCAGGCGCATGATCATCTCCTGGAAGTCCATGCTCGCCCTCCTTTCCCGTGCTTTCCGGCCTTCAAGCGAAAGGGCCGCCGTACCCCTTCAGGGACGGCGGCCCAAGGCCTCCGCGGTTCCACCCTGATTGGCCCGCCGCACGGGCGGCGGGCCCCCTTTCTCAACGGGCTTTACTCCGGGCCGGGGACCGCGGCCGCCTCACGCCGCCGCGGCCGGCCGGCGCCGTTTCCTCCCGTCGCTCCGGGGCGCCTTCCCCCGCCGCGTGCACCGGTTCGCACCACCCACCGGCTCTCTGGACACGCCGTCGCGGGGTACTCCTCCCCTTCCTCGCGTTTTCCGGATCGACATGTCAAGGCACCTGGCAGACCCGTTGCGGCGAGACGTGCATCGTCGCTGCCAACCCGCGTTGTCGCCGCAAACCTGCGTCCAGGGTACCACGGGCCGCCCCACGGGCTCAACGGGACCGCGTCCCACCGCCGGGCAGCCCGGCCCGCGACTTGCTGCCGTGCGGGGACCCGGCAGCGGTCCGGCCCGGGGACGGGCTCCTCACACGCCGGAGTCTCCGGCCGTCCCCTGGCCCTCGTGGCCGGGTCCACCGGCCGTACCCCCACCCGCCGCGCCGGCGTCCGGATGGGACGCGCCCTCGTCCCCGTCGTTGCTACGGCGTTCCACCACCACCGTCGCCCGGGTGACCAGGGCGGCGATCACGCCCAGCATCGCCAGCTGCGGGGCCAGCAACGCACCCAGGGCACCCACGGTCACCGGCAGTTCGACCAGGGTCTTGCCTTCCTGGTTACGGATGACGATGCGGCGCACGTTGCCTTCCTGGATCAGCTGCTTCACCCGGTCCACCAGCTCGGCGCCCTGGACCTGGATGCGCTCCTGCCAGGTACCGCGCTGGGCTTCCTCCTCCAGCTGGATCAGCGCCTGGACCACGTCGCCCCCCGCCGCGTCCAGAGCTTCTTTGGCTTTGCGGTAGCTCACCCCGGCCCGCTCGCGGAGGATGTCGATCTTCTCCAGCTCGGTCACGGCCCGTTCCTCCTTTGCCCATCGCCGGCAGCGGCGCCGGCCCCGCTGCCGGCCCCCGCTGCTCGTACCGGTCCACCGTCCTTCACTTCACCCAGTATTGCCAAAAAAGCCGGCGACCGGAAGGGTCGTCCCAGGTTGTACACCAGGTGGGTGGCGGTGACCTCCGCCGCCCGGCGCACCACCTCCGGCTCTGCGCGCAGCCGCAGTACGGCCTGCAGGGCGGGCGAGCGGACCCGGCGCAGGACTTGCCAGGCGGCAGGATCCAGGGGGCTCGCCCCCGGGCGCCCGGGACGGCAGGCGGCACAGACGGCGCCTCCCAGCTCGGCGCTGTAGCCGGCCGGCAGGCGGTCGGGGCCCAGTTCCCGCCCGCAGGCCAGGCACCGGTCCAGCTCGATGCCCACGCCCGCCAGGTCCAGAAGGCGCATCTCCGCGTGCCGCAACAGCAGTGCCTGGGTCTCCGTGTTGCCGCGGCTGGCGGCCAGGGACCGCAACACGCCCAGCACCACGTTGAAGACCCCCGGGCTCGGAGCGCCCTCCTGGGTGAAGGCCTCCGCCAGCTCGGCCACGTAGGTGGCGGCGGCCAAGGAGTGCAGGTCTTCCCTCAGGCCGCGCAGCCCGTCGATCACCCGCACCTGGCTGATGCCGTCCAGCGAGCGCCCCCGCCACAGCAGCAAGCGGCTGTAGGTGAAGGGTTGCAGGCCCGCGGCCAGGGAGCTCCGGGGCCTGCGTACCCCCTTGGCCAGGGCGGTCCGCCGCACCCCGTCCCGATCCAAGAGCGTGACCAGGCGGTCCGTCTCCCCATACTCCCGCGCTCGCAGGACGATGGCTTCCAGCGTGTAGGTCGGCATGGGAGGTCACCCGGCGGCGTACCGCCACAGCAGCAGGCTGGCCGTGAGAAAGTAGACCAGCGTGCCCACGATGTCCAGCGCCGTCGTGACGAAGGGCCCGGAGGCCACGGCGGGATCGACCCGCAGCCGGTGCAGGGCCAGGGGAACCAGCACCCCGATGGACGACGCGATCACGATGTTGAGCCCCATGGCCACGCCCACGGTCGCGGCGACGGCCTGGCTCCCGGTGGTGGCTCGGACGATCCCGTAGCTGGTGGCGGCCAGGGCGATGCCCAGAAGGGTACCCACCCGGAACTCGCGCGCCAGGGCCCGGCCCATCTCCCGGCGCCGGATCTCCCCCGTCGCCAGCCCGCGCACGGCCACGGCCAGGGACTGGGTCCCCACGTTGCCGGCGGTGGCCGCCAGGAGGGGGATGAAGTAGGCCAGCTGCTCGACCCGCTCCAGCGTTCCGTGGAAACCCTGGATCACCCGGGCGACGATCAGCTCGCCCAGCAGCAGGCCCACCAGCCAGGGCAGGCGCAGCCAGGCGCGGAACCAGGCGCTGGGGGAGGCCGCCTCCTCGTCGGAGGTCCCGCCCAGGCGGTAGATGTCCTCGCTGGCCTCCTCCTCGAGGACGTCCACCACGTCGTCGACCGTGACGATGCCCAGGATCCGCCCCTCGCCGTCCACCACGGGGACGGCCAGCAGGTCGTACTTGGCCACCAGCCGGGCCACTTCTTCCTGGTCCATGTCGGCCGGGACGGAGATCACGTTGGTGCGCATGATGTCCCGGACCCGACGGTCGGGCGGCGCGACGATCAGTTCCCGCAGGGAGAGTACCCCGCGGAGCCGCTCCTCCTGGTCGACGACGTAGACGTAGTAGACGGTTTCCGCCTCGGGCGCCAGGCGGCGCAGGGTCTCGATGGCCTCGGCCGCGGTGAGGTCGTCCTGGACGGCGACGAACTCGGTGGTCATCAGGCCGCCGGCCGTGTCGTCCAGGTAAGCTAGCAGTTCGCGGACGTCGGCCGCTTCCTCCTCCCGCAACAGGCGGAGGAGGTCGACGGCCCGCGCCGGCGGCAGCTCGCCGATGAGGTCCGCGATCTCGTCGCTGGACATCTCCCCGAGGACCGCGACGGCACGCTCGCGGCCGAGCACCGTCAGGACCTCGGACTGGACCTCCGGGGGCAGTTCCTCCACCACCAGGGCCGCCTGCTCGGGGGGCAACAGCCCGATCAGCCGCGGGCGGTCGGCGGGCTCCAGGTCCAGGACGAACTCGGCCAGGTCCGCCGGATGGGCGCCCGCCGCCTCCTGGCGGGCGGCCTCGGCATCCCCCGCCGCCAGGGCGGCTCGCAGCCGGTCGTGCCAGGCCTGTCCCCCGGCCGCGCCTCCCGCGGCGGCGCTCGTCCCGGGCTCCCGGTCCGCGGTCATCCCCGATCCCCCCTTGCGCCGGCCGTGGTACCCTTCGTCCTGATAGGGCTCAGGCGTCCCGGTAGCCGAAGCTGCTAAGGGCTCCCTGCTTGTTGCGCCAGTCGGGCTTGACCTTGACCCAGAGGTCGAGGTAGATACGGGAACCCAGCAACGCCTCCATCTCCAGGCGCGCCTGCCGGCCGATCTGCTTCAGCATCCGGCCCTGCTCCCCAATGAGGATCCGCTTCTGCCCCTCGCGCTCGACGTAGATGGTGGCGGGCACGTAGACCATGCCGTTGGGCCGCTGCTCCACCCGCCCGATCTCCACCGCCACCGCATGGGGCACCTCGTCCCGGGTGAGGTGGAGGATCTGCTCCCGGATCAGCTCGGCCATGATCTGAGCTTCGGGCTGGTCGGTGATCATGTCCTCAGGGAAGTACCGGGGCCCCTCGGGCAGCAGCCCGACCAGGCGGTCCACCAGCTCGGGCACCCCCCGGCCGTAAAGGGCCGACACCAGGTGCACGTCGACGAAATCGCCCAGCTGGCGGAAGCGGGCGGCGATCTCGTCGTACTCCCGTGCAGGGACCTGGTCGATCTTGTTGACCACCAGGATCTTGGGCGTACGGACGGAGCGGAGCTGCTCGGCGATGTAGCGGTCTCCGGCCCCGGGCGCGCGGTCCGGGGCTTCCACCAGCCAGCAGACGACCTCCACCTCCGAGAGCGTCCGCCGCGCGATGCGGACCATGTGCTCGCCCAGTAGGTGCTGGGGCTTGTGGATACCCGGCGTGTCGACGAACACCACCTGGGCACCCGGCCGGTTGAGCACCCCGAGGATCCGGGTGCGGGTCGTCTGCGGCTTGTCCGACATGATGGCAATCTTGCGACCGATCAACTGGTTGAGCAGCGTCGACTTCCCCACGTTGGGCCGGCCGATCAGGGCGACGAATCCCGACCGGAACCCCGGCTCCCCGGTCACGGGGCGATCCGGCGCCTCGCCCGCGCCCTGCGTCCCGTGCCTCTCATCCATGCAGGCTCACCCACCCGGCGCGCCCACCTCCTGCCCGCCGGCTGGGGCGGGCGCCTTGATGGCCCGTCATGACGGCCGTCGGACCGACTCCACCCCTTTTACGGTGCACCGGCCGGAGGGAGCCCACAAGGGGGCAGGCCCGGGAGACCGCAACGGAGCGAGAGACCCGCCCGGCGGGCGGGGCGGGCGGGTGGTACGGCGTGCTGCCTCAGGGGGCATCCCCGGTGCCGCCCGCCGGTTCCCCGGGGTCGACCTCCACCCGCGTGTCCTCGGGAACGATGTGCACCCACGTGGGACCCGGTAGCAGGCGGGCCGGGCCGCCGTCCTCATCCAGCCAGGCCGTAGGCGTGCCGGGGTCGTCCTTCTCCCACCGGCCCTCGCGCATCCAACCCCCGCTGATGATATACAGGCGCCCCTCGCCGACCACGTCCACATCCAGCCGGCCGGCGTCGTCGCCAGCGATGCGTTGGGCGGGTGCGAACTGGATCAGCACGTTGGCGGGGGCGATGACCGCACCCGTCTCCTCGGCCCGGTGCGGCCCGTAGGCGGTATGCCGCTCATAGCGACCGTCGTCCCGCAGCACGTAACGGACCCAGCCCCGGCTCCAGCCGGGCCAGTAGATGCGCACCTCTTCCGCCCGGTCGCCGGCCAGCCTTTCCGCGCCCTCCTCGAAGCGGAAGCGTCTGGGCTCCGGGAGGCTTCCTTCGGCGCCCCAGCCCTTCTCCTCCGCCGCCCGCTGCACCAGTTGCAGGGACGCGTACAGGTTGTGGGGAGCCCGGCGGCCGCCGTCCCGGCGGAAGATGGGCTCGCCACCGGCCCGAGGATCCCCGCGCACGCCGTCCAGGTCGGGAAGGCCCGTCTTTGCGATGCGAGCGTAGTGTTGCGGGCTGCCGCCGGCGTAGACGTAGATGGCGTCCCACTCCTGAGCCAGGTCGAGGAAATAATGGCGGGAGCTGCGCACCGGCCCCACCCGCTCCGGGCGGGCGGTGATGAACAGCGCCAGGAATCGCGTGATGCCGCCCTCGGCGGGCACCTCGTACACCAGGTCGGCTTCCGTCAGCGCCGCCTGCGGACGCGCCTCGGGGTGGTTGTCGATGCTGACCAGGATCGGCCGCCGGCGCAGCGTCTCCGGGTCATCGATGGGCAGGCCGGTCAGGGGGTTGAGCACGACGGCTGGCGCGGGGGGGTCGCCGCCCTTCCCCTCTCCCGAAGGCTGCCGGTTCGCGGGTTGCGGCCCGCTGCGCCCGCACGCGGCCAGCAAGCCCGCGGTCAACAACACGGCCAGGACGAGCACCAGCGGCCCCGGCGACCGGCCCCGGCACCGTGCGAAACGCCGTCCCCACAAGTCATTCGTCACCCGTCTCCCTCCCCGGTTCCGGTTCCGCGCCGGCCCGGCCGTGCCGCGATGCGGGCGACAGCACGCCGCCCGTCCCGGGCATCCTTCCTGCCGCGCCGACGACGCCGGACGAGATGGTCATCCCTCTGCTGCGATCGGCTTCGCCGTCAAGGCGGTTCCTCCCCGAGCGGCCCCGCCGGCCGGGCGCCACCCGTGGCCCCGTCCGGCTATGGGCGGGCGGCCGTCCGGCGGACGGCCACGGAGCTGGCGACAAAGTAGAGAACGAGAGCGAGGGGCGCCAGCCGCCAGGGCGTCCGTTCCGCCACGGCGAGGACGACCCCCGGCAGGCGCGGCAGTTCCGGCCCCAGCACGATGACGCCCGTCGCGGCGGCCACGGCAGCCGCCACGAGGACGGCGCCGGCGGCCACGTCCTTCACGCGCCCCGCCTGGGGGCGGTGGTCGTTGGTAGCCAGGTCCACCGCGCCCTCGATGGCGGTGTTGACCCACTCCAGCAGGATCACCAACCCGCTCACCAGAACGAGGATGGCCCACTGCCACGGCGCTGCCTCCAGCCACCAGGCGATGGCCAGAACCAGCGTGGCCGCGGCGAAATGGAGCCGCATGTTGGCCTCGGTGTGCCAGATCCAGGTGAAACCGTTCCAGGCGTTGCGGAAGGACTGAACCAGGCTGGGCGAGCGCCACGCGCCGTTGCGGGAACCACGGCCCCGCCCGCCACCGGATTCTTTCCTGCTCATGACCGTTCCAATCCGAACGCTGCCAGCGCCGCTTCGGTCTTGACCCGCATGACGCGTTCTGCCTCCGGGTCGGGATGATCGTATCCCAGCAGGTGCAGAAGACCATGCACGTAAAGGAATGCGAGCTCCCGATCCAGAGAGTGGCCGTACTCCTCGGCCTGGGCCGCCGCCCGCTGCAGGGAGATGACCACGTCACCCAGCAGCAGTTCGGGTTCCCCATCCGCTCCCGGCGCCGGCACCCGCTGCCCGCCGGCCACGGCGCCCTTCCTCCCGCCGGCCTCCTGCCGCCCTGCGGGTCCGCCGGCAGCCCTCAGGGCCTCGATCTCGGCCGGCTCCAGCTGGGGGAAGGAGAGCACGTCGGTGGGTGCGTCCTTGCCCCGGTATGCCCGGTTCAGCCGGCGGATCTGCGGGTCGTCCACCAGGGTCAGGGACACCTCCGCATGGGCGGGCAATCCCTCTGCTGCCAACACGTGGGCGGTGAGGTCCCGCAGCAAGGATTCCCAATGGGCGGCTATGGCCACACTGGACTGCTCGTTGCGTAACACCAGGGACACCTAAGATTCCCTCCCACCGCCCGCGTCCCCGGACGTCCGCGGCTCCCTCCCGTCGTCGGCCCCTTCCGGCCGCCCCTCCGCCCGGGCCTCGCGGCGCCGGCTCTTCTCCATTTCCCGCAGGACCACCTCGGGATACTCGATGCGGTGGTGGAACACGCCCGTTAGCACCCGGACGAAGGTGGCCGCGATCCGGTCCAGGTCGCGCAGCGTCAGGTCTGCCTGGTCCAGCTGGCCGTCGTTGAGGCGATCTTTGATCACCTTGCGCACGACCTGTTCGATGCGCCCGGGCGTCAGGTGCCCCAGGGAACGGACCGTGGCCTCCACGGCGTCGGCCAGCATCACCACCGCCGTCTCGCGGGTGGTGGGCGGCGGCCCGTCATACCGGAAGTTTGCCTCCATGACCTGGTCCGGTTCACCCTGCTCCTGGGCCCGGCGGAGGAAGTAGTCCACCCGCGTGGTCCCGTGGTGCTCGCGGATGAACCGGATGATCTCCTCCGGGAGGCCGTGCTGCCGCGCCAATTCGATGCCGTCCTTGACGTGGGCGGTGATGATCAGGGCGCTGAGGTTGGGCGAGAGCCGGTCGTGGGGGTTCTCGCCGCCGAACTGGTTCTCGATGAAGAAATAGGGGCGCTTGATCTTGCCCACATCATGGTAGTACGCGCCCACGCGGGCCAGCAACGAATTGCCGCCGACCTCCTCCACCGCCGCCTCGGCCAGGTTGGCTACCATCAGGCTGTGGTGGTAGGTGCCGGGTGCCTCCACCAGGAGCCGGCGCAGCAGCGGCTGGTTCGGGTTGGCCAGCTCGATCAGCCGGATGGGCGTCACCAGGCCGAAGAAGCTCTCCAGGAACGGCAGCAGGCCGATGGTGAGGACGGCGGCCAGGATGCCTCCCAGGGCGGCCCACGCCGCCTCCGTCCACACGTCCAGGGAGTAGAGGGGCCGGCCGCCGAAGAGAGCCGACCAGGCCACCACCGCCGCCGCACCGGCGACGGCGGCCACCAGGCCCGCCCGCATGAAGTCCGAGCGCTGCCCAAGCCGGGAAACGGCGAAGACGGACGCGGCCCCGCCGAACCAGGCCACCAGGGCGTAGCGGAAGGCATCGCCGGTGAGCACGCCCACGGCCGCGCCCAGGATCATGGCCGCCACCAGGGCGGTGCGGGGGTTGAGCAGTACCGCCAGCAACATCGTCCCCGTGGCCACCGGCATCAGGTATCCCGACACCGGCTGGAGCAGGCGCGCCAGGGCCAGGGTGACCAGGAGCACGAAGCCGAACAGGACGAACCGGGACTCTTCCTCGTACACCCGGCGGTCGAAGGTGGCCAGGTAGGTACCGCTCACCACCATGGACAGGAGGACGAAGAGGGCCGCGCCGCCCCACGCTCCGGCCAGGCTCCAGGGATCGTCCCGGAGCAGGCCGGCGTCCCGCAGGCGCACCATGTCTTCCTCCGTCACCTTCTCGCCGGCCTCGACGATCACCTCGCCGGGGACGATGACGACGGGCTCGACCTGGGCCATGGCCTGGCGCCGGGCCGCTTCGGTGCCCTCCCGGTCGTAGAGGAGGTTGGGGCGTAGGGCCCGGCTGCCCAGCAGCGCCAGGAACTCCTCCAAGGGGCGCGCGTAGTCGAGCCGGCGCACTTCCTCGCCCAACCGGCGGCGGGTGACGTCCAGTTGGTCCTCCTTGATCCCCTGCTCCAGCTCGGCTTCCAGCAAGGCCAGCAGGTCCCGGCGCATGGCGGCCAGGGTGTCGGGCGCCGCGGTCAGCACCGCCTCGGCGACCTCCGGCGGGAGGTCGAGGGCCAGGGCTTGCTCCAGTTCGTTGTGTTCCGCGTCGTCCCGTTGCTCGTCGCCGGATCGCGGCTGCCCGTCGCCTGCCCCGTCCCGTCGGGCCGCCTGCAGCTTCTCCACGGCCGCGAAGGCCGCCTCCACCTCCCGGCGCACGGCAGGGAGCGCCGAAGCGTCCTCCTGGTACTGGGCGGGGACGGTCCGCGCTGCCTCCTGGCGCAGGCGCTCGGTGGCGGGCCGGTCGATCACCGACTTGGGCGCCACCAAGTCCCTGGGCGCCGCCTGGCCCGGTTGCACC
>QGUQ01000386.1 GCA_003242195.1 Bacillota bacterium
TCGGGCGGGGTCGTGCCGCCTCCCGAGCCCATCCCGGCCGGGCCCGGCTACCAGACGGCCTTCGCCGCCGAGGTGCGGCGGCAGGCCGGGATCGCCACCGGCGCCGTCGGGCTGATCACGGAACCCGCCCAGGCCGATACCATCGTCCGGTCGGGGCAGGCGGACCTGGTGCTGTTGGGACGGCAGCTGCTGCGCGAGCCCTACTGGCCGTTGCGGGCGGCCCGCGAGCTGGGCGTCGACGTGACCTGGCCCCGGCAGTACCAGCGGGCGAAGATGTGAGCCCGGGGGGCCCTTGCCCAGGGTGCGGGAGGGCGGACCCGTGGCCGCCATGCTGTGTGCCCTGCAGTTCCTCACGGTCATCCCCGTACCCGCCCGGCGCCCTTGCACCGCAGCGGAACTGGGGAGGGGGGTCGCTTACTTCCCCCTTGTCGGCGCCCTGCTGGGCGTCGTCCTCGCCGCGGCGGCCGCAGTGCTGCAGGGCCGGCTGCCGGGGGGTGTCCGGGCGGCCCTGATCCTCGGGCTGTGGGTGGCCCTGACCGGCGCCCTCCACCTGGACGGCTTCCTGGACGCCTGTGATGGCCTGTTCGGCGGCAGCACCCCGGGGGAGCGGCTGCGCATCATGCGCGACGAGCGTGCCGGCGCCTACGCGGTGGCCGGGGGAACGCTGTTGCTCCTCACCAAGCATGCAGCCCTGAGCGGCATTCCGGACCCCGTTCCCGCCCTGGTGCTGGCTCCGATGGTGGCGCGGTGGACGATGGCGCTGGCCATCTTCCTGTTTCCCTACGCGCGGCGGGAGGGACTGGGCCGGTCGCTGAAGGACCACGTCCGGCCGCGGGAGGCGTGGACGGCGACGGCTTGGGCGGTGGCGCTGGCCGGCCTGCTCGCCGTCCTGTCGCCGGTCCCGCCGGGGGACATGCTGGTGGCGACCCTGGTGGGCCTCGCCGCGGGCGGGATCCTGGTGCGGGTCGCCCTGCGCCGACTGCCGGGCCTGACGGGCGACCTGTACGGGGCGGTGACGGAAGTGGTGGAAACGGCCGTTCTGGTGGGTTTCTGCCTGTGACGAGCTACGACGGAGGATCGAGCCGATGACGGGCACGAAGGGCATCACCCTTCCCACGGAGGAGGACGGAGGACCGGCGGCCAGGGCGCTGATCCTCGTGCTGGGAGGCGCCCGTAGCGGCAAGAGCGACTTCGCCCAGCGGCTGGCCGCGCGGCTGGGCGGCGACCGGGTGTTGTTCGTGGCGACGGCGGAGGCCGCAGACCGGGAGATGGCGCGCCGCATCGCCGCCCACCGCCGTGCCCGCCCCGTCGCCTGGCGCACGGTGGAGGCCCCGCGGGCCGCGGGCGAGGCCCTCCGCGGCCACCTGGGGGACTGCCGGGCGGTCGTGGTGGATTGCCTCACTCTGCTGGTGAGCAATGTCCTGCTGGCCGCGGCGGGGGTGCCCCGGGAGCCGGAGGCGCCGGGACGGGGCAACGGGGCCGGGGCGGCCATCACGGAGGAGGTGGCGGCGGCCGCGGAGGCCGCGGTGCGGGAGGAAGTGGAGGCGCTGGTTGCCGCCAGCCGGGAGGCTGGCGTCCCGGTGATCGTCGTCAGCAACGAGGTGGGGTGGGGGCTGGTGCCGTCGACGCCGCTGGCTCGCCTCTACCGCGACCTGCTCGGGCGGGCGAACCAGGTGGTCGCCGCCCATGCGGGGACCGTCTACCTCCTGGTGGCCGGCATCCCCCTGGTGGTGAAGGGTAGCCCGGTGGCGTGAGGGGCCTCCCGAGCCGGGCTTGTGCCCGGCGGGCGGCGCGGCTAGAATGGAACCGGCACCCGCACGGGGTGTCGGCACAACGAAATATGGTTGCGTGACGGTCCAGGTGCCCCTGCCCGCGCGGGCGGGGGAGAATAGGGAAGTCCGGTGAGAATCCGGCGCGGTCCCGCCACTGTGACCGGGGAGCCGGCGCTCATCGCGTGCCACTGTCCACCGTCCGCCCTGTACGGGGCCGGCGGGATGGGAAGGCCGAGCGACTGGCGGTGATCCGGGAGCCAGGAGACCTGCCTGGGCCGTGTACGTACGCGCCTTCGGCGGAAAGGAGGTACGTACCGGGTCCACGCACGCCCTGGGTGACCCCGGCCTACTTACGCCAAGGCCGGGTTTTTTCGTCCTTCTACCGGCCCACGGGCCGGGCCGGTGCAGCGTGGGAACTGGCACGAGGATGGCGGTGCAGGGTAAGCGGCGATCGTGAAAGGGGAGGAGGGCTGGACATGCAACTCCGGGAGGCATGGGGACGGGCGGGCCGCCCGCGGATGTGCAGCGACCACGGGACGGCGGGCTGGTGGCGGAGGTTCCGCCGCCCGGGAATCGTCGCGTGGCTGGTTCTGGGGCTGACTCTCGCCACCGTCCTGGCAGGCTGCGGCGGGGGGGCCGGTGGCGGGCAGGGTGCCCAGACGCCCGCGACGCCGGGCGCGGACACGGTGCAGGGCGGCGAGGCGTCCACCACGACCCAGTACCCGCTGTCCGTTTCCG
>QGUQ01000387.1 GCA_003242195.1 Bacillota bacterium
CGTGCCGCCCGCGCCCGCCACCGGCGCCCCCACGGGTCCGGCCAGCCATCGCGGCCGCCACTCCCGCACCCGGTGGACCACCACCTCGGGCGGCAGTTCTTCCAGCAGGCTCGGGTCCAGGGACACGTGCCAGACGGGGTCGACGGCCAGGACCAGCGGGCGCCAGCCGAACTCCGGCAGGTACTTGGCCATCTTCAGCGCCCGCTGCACGCCCCCGCCGCCGATGGGCGGGAAGTAGTAGGACACCATGAGCAGGTTACGCACCCGCCGTCACCTTCCCCTGTCCCGTCCCCGAGCACCGCCGTCCGGACCCGCGGCGCCGTCCACGCCGGCCGCGGGATACAGCGCCAGCAGCAGGGCCAGCAGCAACCAATAGTACAGGACGACCCGCGGGTGGAAAAAGGTGATGTTGGACAGGCTCTGGATCAGGAAGGCGATCATCCCGCAGCCGCCGCCGAGGAAGAGCAGCCGGTCCTCGCGCAGGGCAGCATGCCGCCAGCCCGCGAAGGCCACCCGCAGCGCCAGCAGGATGATCACCAGGAACAACGCCAAGCCGAGGACACCGGTTTCCGCCGCCACGGTCAGGTAGGCGTTGTGGGACGAATAGGTGTGAAAACGCAGGTCCAGCAAGGGGTAGTCGCGGATGATGTCCGGGTACACCTCGAGGTAGTTGCCGGCCCCGACCCCCAGCCACGGGGAGCGGCTCCACATCAGGAGGGCCGCCCGGTACAGGTTGAGGCGGAAGGCGCCGGAGCCGGTAGAGAAGTCCAGGAGCCCGGTCAGCCGCTCCAGCATGCCCGGTACCGCCACGACGGCCACCGCCCCGGCACCCGCGGCCACCAGGAGGTAGCGCACGTCCACCAGCAGGACGAACACGGCGATGGCCACGGCCAGGCCCAGCCAGCCGCCCCGCGTGTAGGTCAGGAACTCCGCTGCCAGCAGCACGAGGACGATGGCGCCGTAGTAGACCCGGGCCGCCATCCGATTCGTGCCCAGGGTGCGGGCGAGGGCCACGGGGATCAGCAGGATCAGGTACTCGGACAGGAAGTTGGGGTTCTCCTGGGTGGACCCGATGCGGCCGCGGATCTGTTCCTCCCCGGCCAGGCCCGAGACGGAGAGGTCGAAGCCCAGGACGTACTGGGCCAGCCCGATGCAGCCCACCAGGAGGGCGCCCGCCAGGATGGCGTCCACCAGGCGGTAGACCCCCTCCCGCCGGCGCGCGGTGTCCACCGTGATGTAAAAGAGGACGAAGAAGGAGGCCTGCCGCGCCACCGTCTGCAGCCCCTCCAGGAGGGAGCGGGCGTTGACCAGGGACAGGACCAGCACGAAGAGAAACCCGGCGAACCAGGGGTCGAAGACCGTCGCCGGCAGGCCCGTGGCGGAGGTGCGCAGGCCGGGTCCCTCCCGCCGCGGATGCTCCGGCCGTAGCGCCCAGTGCACGATCCAGACCGCCGCCAGCAGGGCGAGCAGGACCACCTCCACGGACACGGGCACCGGCCCCACCTGGCGCTTGAAGGGCACCAGGGCCACCACCAGGGCGGTGGCCAGGAGCAGTAGCTCCGTCACCCGGCCCGCCAGGCCGGGCAAGGCCCGGAGCGGCCCCGGCAGCCGCGCCCAGGCAGCAGCCAGAGCGTCCCGCGCGCGCCCCGCAGCCCGGATTACGGCGGAACCGGCCCAAAGGTCGGCAGGCACGGCGGGGCGCGCCGTCAGCCACCGCACCAGGGCGCTGCCCTCCGCCAGCCCGCGCGCCCACGCCCGTAGACGCAGGATCGCGGTGCGGGTCACGCTGGTCTCGTAGGCCTGCTGCATCCACGCCGCCCGCACGCGCCTCGCCCCTTCAGTCAAGCTTCACATCGACGACGGTCCCGTTCACCACGGCCCGGGGCGTGGCCAGGGAGAAGGGCCGGCCGATCTGGAGGGACTGGCCCCGGATCTCGTAGTGGTTCTGCACCTTGACGGCCTGGCCCCGCGCCGTCACCAACACTTCATAAAAGTAGCGCGACTCGCCCTCGCGGTAATAGCCGCCGTCTTCCAGCACGATGGGGCTGGGCTTGATCTGCACGTCCACGATCTCCGCCGAGGGATGCCCGCTGGGGCTGTACAGGGTGTCCCCCACCGAGAACATGTTTCGGGCCTGGACCTCGGGAACCCGGCTGACCAGGACCGAGAAGGTGATCTCCCGGGTCTCCTGGGGCCGCGCGCTGGCCGGCCCCAGCTTCATGGCCAGGACGACGGCCAGCACGACGATGCCCAGCACCACGGCTATATCGATCAGATTGAAAGGAAAGCGCCGCTTTGCATTCATCCGCTCTGCCCTCCCCGTTCACCGGCCCGGGACACCTGCCGGCACAGTTCATAGATTTCGAGGAAACGCCGCGCCGCCTCGAGGTGGGAGTGATGCCGCAGAACGTAACGGTGCCCCGCCTCCGCCAGCCGCCCGGCCAAGATGGGATCGCCGGCGACGGTGCGGAGGGCCCGCGCCAGGGCCCCCGGACGCCCCGGGGAAATTG
>QGUQ01000048.1 GCA_003242195.1 Bacillota bacterium
CCGCTCGGTTCTCCGCCGCCGGTTCTCCGCCCCCAGGTTCGGCGTGTCCTGCCGCAGGGCCGCGAAGTCCCGTTCCAGCGCCCGAATCAGGGCCTGGTGACGGTCCAGGACCGTTCGGTCGTCCAACAGGCCCGCGCCGGCGAAGATGCCGACGCCGAGGGCCAGGAAGACGGCACACAGGGTCAGAATGTGGTACCGCAAGCCCAGCTGTCCTCGCCTCCCATCGCGCCGCCCTCACCAACCTATGGCCACCCGTGCCCGGAGCCAGAACAGTTCAACCAGGGCCCGCAGCCACGGGGATACGGCCGTCACGGCGGCCACGGGGACCATGGCGGCGATGAACAGGTGGACGAGCTGGCGGGGTGTCGGCCGCACCCGGTAGAGGCGGCTGACCCCCTTGGCGTCCACCAGATGGGTGCCCACCTTCAGGCGCACCAGCAGGGTGCTGGCCATACCCGCCCGTCCCTTTTCCAGGAAGTCGACCACGCTGGTGTGGGTGCCCACCGCCACCAGCAGCTCGGCACCGGCCTGATGGGCCAGGAGCATGGCGGCGTCTTCGCTGGTGCCCGGTGCCGGGTAGCGGGTGGCGACGAGGCCCAGCTCCCGCAGCCGCTCCTCGCCGGGAGCGTTGCCGTCGGGGTAGGCGTGGAGGACCAGCTCGGCACCGCACCGGAGGGCCCTGTCGGATACGCTGTCCATGTCGCCGAAGATGATGTCGGGCCGGTACCCCTCGGCCAGCAGTGCGTCCGCGCCGCCGTCGATGCCGATGAGCACGGGCCGGACCTCGTCGATGTAAGGGCGAATGGCCTCCAGGTCCTCGCGGTAGGCGTGGCCGCGGGCCACCAGGAGCACCTGGCGCCCCTGGAGGGGCGTTCGCAGGGGCGGAGGTTGCCAGTTCCCCAGCACCACGTTCCGCTCCCAGTGCGCCCGCTCCAGGGTGTTCTCGAGGAAGCGCATCAGCTCGCGGTCCAGGTTCCGCCGGGCCTGGGCGAGGCGCTCTTCAAGCCGCTCTCCGGTGAGGAGCACACCCCGGGCGACGGGCTGTCCGCCGCACCAGACGGTCGTCCCGTCCAGGAGGATCCGGTCGCCGTCGGCGATCCGCTCCAGCACCTGCTCGCCCAGCCCGTCGACCACGGGGATGCCGGCAGCCAGGAACATGGCGGCTCCCCGCGCCGGGTACCGGCCGGACAGGGTTTCCTCGGCGTTGAGGACCGCCCTGACGCCAGCGTCCAGGAGCGAGCGCGCGGCGACCTCGTCCATGTCCCGGTGGGCGACGACGGCGATCTCACCCGGTCGCAGCCGCCGCGCCAGTCGCTTGGTCCGCCGGTCCACTCGCGCCGTTCCTTCGATGCGCATGCTTCCCACCATCCGCCAGACCCGGCAATAGTATGGAGCGCCCGCGTGGCCTTTACTCCCGGCCGGACCGAAGGCTGCCGGCAAGGACGGCTCGAGCCACGGCGGGAAGCCGGGGCCGCCGGCACCAACACGCGGGGGCCGCGGTTCCGATCACCGCGGCCCCCGTCCTGGCGGGTATGGGAGCGGCGCGACGGGCCGATCCGCCGTCCTCGTCACCGCATGTCCATGCGCAGGCGGTCGGCCAACATGGCGATGAACTCCGAGTTGGTCGGCTTGCCACGGTCGGCATGGATGGTATGGCCGAAGAGCTTGTGCATCAGCTCGATGTTGCCCCGGTTCCACGCCACCTCGATGGCGTGGCGAATCGCCCGTTCCACGCGGCTGGGCGTCGTGTCGTACTTCTCGGCAATGGCCGGGTACAGCTCCTTGGTCACGGCGCCCAGCAACTCCACCCGGTCGACGACGCGGATGATGGCCTCGCGCAGATACAGGTACCCCTTGATGTGGGCCGGGATGCCGATCTCGTGCAGGAGGTTGGTGATCTCGATTTCCAGGTTCCGGTCACGGGACGCCGCCTGCACCCGGCGCGGCGTCTTGGAGGGAGAGCCGGCAATCTGCCGGATCCGCTCGGCGAGCACGTCGAGGTCGAAGGGCTTGAGGACGAAGTAGCTGGCACCGAGCTCTGCCACCCGCTGGCTGACGGACTCCTGCCCGAAGGCGGTTAGCATCACCACGTGGGGCCTGCGGGGCAACTCCATGCCCGCCAGGGTCTCCAGGACCCCGATGCCGTCCAGGTGCGGCATGATCACGTCTAGGAGGACCACGTCCGGCGCAACGCTGCGGATCTTCTCCACCACCTCGTGGCCGTCATGGGCCACGCCGACCAGTTCGAAATCGGGCTGGCGGCCCAGGTACTCGCTCAGCAGTTCGCAGAATTCGCGGTTGTCGTCCGCGACCAGCACCCGGATGGCGGCGGGCCGCGCCAGGCTGGCAAGCTGCGCCATTCTCTGCCATCTCCTCCTTCAATAACCAACCCGGTTGCCCGCCACGTATTTTCTGATCCCCTTTTGCCAACTCCTCCCGAAATCATCAGCGAATCGATCGACGAATTCTGACAACACACTCGCCCTTATACGACAAGAGTCTGCGCCCATGCATCGGGCTCCGTGCTTGGCAGCGGACAAAAAAGCGCCGGGCCGGGATCCCCTGCGAGGGATCCCGGCCCGGCGCCGGCCTGCACGGGTTGCCGGGCAGGCAGAGAACCGGCCGCTTCCAGCATGCGCTCGATGAACACAGCGTAGCCGCGGGTGGCGTCGTTGACGAACACGTGAGTCACCGCCCCGACCAGGCGCCCGTCCTGAAGGATGGGGCTGCCGCTCATCCCCTGGACGATCCCGCCCGCCACGGCGAGCAACTCGGGATCCGTGACGCGGATCACCATGTCCTTGCCACCGTTACCGCCCGCCGGGTTGATCCGCTCGATCTCGATGTCGAAAGAGCGCGGTTCCTCCCCTTCGATCACCGTCACGATCCGGGCCGGTCCCGGGCGCACCTCGCCGGCCAGGGCCGTTGGCACGGGGCGCGATTCGGGACCCGGCAAAGGCTCGCGCAGCAGCCGACCGCTGATCCCCACGGGCGTATTGCGGTCGATGGTGCCCAGGGGCGCCTCTCCCGGGGCGACGACACCCACCTTCTCGCCGGGGTCGCCGTTCCGGGAAGGCTCGATGGCCGTGATTCGCGCCGGCAGGATCTCACCCCCACCGGCCGGAAGCTCGGCCCGGGTCTCGGCGTCGGTCACCACGTGGCCCAGGGCCGCGTATCGCCGGGTTTGAGGATCGTAGAAGGTGAGCGTGCCGACGCCGGCCACGCTGTCTCGCACCCACACCCCGATGGCGTAGCGTTGCTGATCCGGGTTGAAGATGGGCACCAGCCGCCGGCGTTCCGTTCGACCGTCGCGGACGAACTCGATCTCGACGGGCCGGCCGGCGCGCCCCGCCGCATCGATGAGCCGGGCGGCCGCACGGTCGCTCTCCACGGGCGTGCCATCGATGCGCTGAATCACGTCACCGGGTCGGATCCCGGCCTCCCGCGCCGGGATGACCGCGCGTCCTCCCCCGGCGGGCACCGGCGCGTAGTCCACCACCAGCACGCCGCGGGAACGCAGCACGACGCCCACCGACTGGCCGCCAGGAACGACCTCCGGGCGAGCGACCACCTCGACCGTCACCTGGCGGATGGGCACCCAGCCGAACAGGCTGAGGTCGAGGCGCGCCACTCCCGATTGCAGCGCCTGTAGGGCCAGGGGCAGGCGCGTCGTCACGCCACCCCGCCCGGCCTCCTCGCCGCCGATGCGCACGATCCCGGGAGGATCGGCGCGCACCGCCACCGGCAAGGGAAGGCCGGGACCCAATTGCCGGGTCGCGTCCGGCGCGAGACGGACCCGGTCGGGAACTGCCACCTGGAAACGCGAGCCGAGCGCCGACAGCATTAGCAGCAGTGCCAACACCAGAGTCCCGACGCTCCGGGCACGGGTGTCGCGCAAGGGGATCCCCTCCTCAGCGGTCGGGGACCCCGCCCCGCGCGGCGGTCCGGTCGTCCCGGTCCTAGCCGTCCGGGCCGGTGTTCGGCTGCCGGTATTTCAAGGGGCAAAGCGCTGGCTCGACGCCAACCCTAGTGTAGGGCGGGCAAGGGTGCTGCATGTTGCGGAATGGTTGCACCGGGTGCCAGGAAAACGTCGCGGTGGGTGGGCCGCTAGCCGGCGGCCCGGCGCGCGCGCCGGGCGCGCTCAAGCAGGATGCGCGCCGCCTCGGTACCCTTTTCGACGGTACCCGTGCCCAGCATGCGGGCCAGTTCCTGGAGGCGTTCCTCTTCCGAAAGGAGCCGCACCCGGGTCAGCGTCCTGCTGCCTCGGGTCTCCTTGCGCACGGCGAAGTGACGATCGGCCAGGGCGGTGATGGGAGCCAGGTGGGTGACACACAGGACTTGCCGGCTGGCGGCGATTCGTGCCAACCGCTCACCGACCGCCCAGGCCGTCTCGCCGCCCACGCCCGTGTCCACCTCGTCGAAGATCACGGTGGGCACGTCGTCCATGGCCACCAGCAGGCTCCGCAGCGCCAGCATCACGCGCGAGCGCTCGCCGCCGGAGGCAGCCCGGGCCAGGGGCCGGGCGGGCTCGCCCGGGTTCGCGGCCAGGAGGAATTCGACGCGATCGGCGCCCCGCTCGGTGAGGCGCGCGCGCCCGCCCTGCCAGGGAATCCCCTGTTCGTCCGCGTGGTAGGAGAACTCGACCCGGAAATCCGCGCCGGGCATGCCCAGGGCAGCCAGGACCGGCTTCATCTGGCCCGCCAGCTGCTCCGCCACCTGGCGCCGTACCTCGTGCAGCCGCCGTGCGGCCTCCGCCGCTTCTCGCAGCACGGCCTCCCGTTCCCGGTCCAGTTGGGAGAGCCGCTCGGCGGCACCCTCCAGGCTGAGCAACTCCGCCGCTACTTGCTCGCGGTAGGCCAGCACCTCTTCCAGGGTGTCGCCATACTTGCGCTTGAGCTGTTGTAGGCGCGCGAGCCGTTCCTCCACGGCGGCCAGCTCGGCGGGGTCGTGCTCCACCCGCTCGGCACGGGCTCGCACCTCGCGGGCCACGTCCTCCACCTCGTACCCCAGGGACTGGAGCCGCTGGGAGAGGCTCTTGAGCTCCGGGTCGACGGTCGCCGCCTCTTCCAGGGCGCGGGCCGCCGCGGCCAGCTGGTCGACGGCGGCGCCGGAACCGGCGTACAGGACCTCGTAGGCCTCCGCCAGGGAGCGAGCGAGGCGCTCGGCGCCACTCAGCAGCCGTCTGCGCGCAGCCAGGCGTTCCTCTTCATCGGGCTCGATGCGCGCCGCGTCGATCTCCTCCAGTTGGAACCGCAGGAGATCCAGCCGGCGCGCGCGCTCACGCTCGTCGCCCCCTGCCAGGGCCTGCCTCTCGCGATCGATCCGGCGCAGGCGGGCGACCAGCTCGGCCACACGGGCTCGCAACGCCTGAATCCGGTCGCCGCCGGCCGCGTCCAGCAGCTCCAGCTGCCGGCCGGGATCCAGCAGCAACTGGTTGTCTCCCTGGCCGTGGATCTCGATGAGGCCCGCGGCGACGCGGCGGAGGACGGTGACCGTCACGGGTCGCCCGTTGATGCGGGCCATGCTGCGACCCGAACTGGAGATCTCCCTGCTCAGGATCAGCTGGCCGTCCTCCTCGACAGCGAGCCCCAGTTCCTCCAGGGTCTCGCGCAGCCGCCGGGGTACCGCGGCGGGGTCCAGGGCGAACACGGCATCCACCCGCCCCGCGGCCGCCCCTTCCCGGACCAACTCGGGACTGGCCCGCGCCCCGACGGCCAGGCCGAGGGCATCGATGAGGATGGATTTGCCGGCACCCGTCTCCCCCGTGAGCAGGTTCAGGCCCGGCCCGAATTCCAGCCGGGCGTGATCGATCAGGGCGATGTCCTCGACCGTCAGCTCGACGAGCACGGTCCTCACCCGCTCTTCCCGGGATCTCGCGCGGCCTCCCGGACTCTGGCGCCCGCGTACGGGCAGGCCGCCGGCCTCAGCGAGCCAGTTCCCGGAAACGCTCTGCCACGCTGGCGGCCACGTCCCGCGAGCGCACGACCACCAGGACCGTGTTGTCCCCTGCGACGGTGCCGACGATCTCGGGCCAGGCCAACTGGTCGATGGCCTCACCCGCCGCCGCGGCCGTGCCGCGCAGGGTCTTGACCACCACCAGGTTCTCGCTGGTGTCGATGTCCACCAGCGCCTCCCGGAACAGGCGGCGCAAGCGCTCCCGCCCGGCGGGAGCGCTGTCCGGGAGGGCGTAGCAATAGCGGCCGTCCGCCGTCGGAGACTTGATCAGGCCTAGTTCCTTGATGTCCCGGGAAACAGTCGCTTGGGTCACTTGCATGCCGCGCCGGTTCAGCTCCCGGGCCAGCTCCTCTTGGGTCTCGATCTGCATGGACTGGACGATGTCCAGGATCAGGCGCTGCCGCTTCGCCTTCACCCCCGCCTTCCCCCTTCGGGTGCTGCCAGCAGCTTCGTCCGCAAGGTCTCATAGAAGGGCCAGCGCCGCCGGCGCACCAGGCGGAGCCGCAGGTCCGACAGCGCCACCTCCAGCCGCTGGCCCGCTTCCATCTCCGTGCTTTCCTGGCCGTCGGCGGTCACGCGGGCCGACGGGCCTTCCACCAGCTCCACCACGACCCGGCGCCCGGGCGCCACCAGAAACGGACGGGCCGCCAGGGTGAAAGAGCACAGGGGAACGACCACCATGCTTTCCAGCTCCGGCGGGACCGCCGGCCCGCCAGCGGCCAGAGCGTAGGCGGTGGAACCCGTGGCCGTGGCGACCACCACCCCGTCGCCGGCGATTTCGCCGACGAACTCGGATTCCACCCACAGGCGCAGGCGCAGGAGCCGTGCCGTCCGGCCGCTGCGGACCACGAGCTCGTTGACCGCCCACAGCGCCGGCCGGGCGTTTCCCGCCAGCTCGCCCAAGAGCAGGCGGCGGTCGTCGGTCTGGTAGCGCCCGGCGAGGATGACGGGGAGCTCGTCCCAGAGCTCGTCGGGCGTCAGCTCGGACAGGAAGCCCACACGTCCCAGGTTGACACCCAGGATGGGCGTCCCGGGGGGAACGGCGCGGGCGGCACGCAGCAGCGTCCCGTCACCGCCCAGGGAAACGACCAGGTCGGGCGCGGCCGCCGTCACCGCCGGGCCGGTCCCCGACAGGTCCGAACTCACCGGCCCGGCCGGCGCCATGACCGGCGCCCCGTCCGCGGCCGGTGCCAGGTCGATCACCTCGTAGTGCTGCCGCAACAACCACTGGGACAGACGGGCGGCCAGTTCACGGCCGGACGCCTTGGTGAAGAACAGGCCGATCCGGCGCGCCCGCCGCCGCTCAGGACCCTCTGCCACGGTCTCCACGCCTCGCCTTGTCGGTGGCCGGCTCTGCCACCCTCACCTTTCTCTTTCCCGCAGATCAATCCTGCGCCTTCGCCAGTTCCCGCGCAATCCCCACCCGGCGGCGGAACGGGGTCGTTGTGCTATCATGAGGCTGTCCTTCACCCGGCGGGTCGTGCCAGCGCAGCCGCCGCCCGCCAGCGTAGGGCGGGGCGACTGGGCCACGTTCCGCCGGCCCCCGTGCATCCCATCTCTCGCGAGGTGACATGTCGATGGCCAAGCACCGGGTGACGTTGATCCCCGGGGACGGTACGGGCCCCGAGCTGGTGGAGGCGATGCTCACCGTCCTCGATGCCACCGGCGTGGACATCGAATGGGAGCGGGTCGACGCCGGCGCCGACGTCATGGAGAAGTACGGGACGCCGCTCCCCGACCACGTTCTCGAGTCCGTACGCCGCACCAAGGTGGCCATCAAGGGCCCCATCACCACGCCCGTGGGCAGCGGCTTCCGCAGCGTTAACGTGGCCCTGCGCAAGGAGCTGGACCTGTACGCCAACCTGCGCCCGGCCAAGAGCATCCCGGGCGTGAACTCCCGCTACCAGAACGTCGATCTGGTGGTCGTGCGAGAGAACACCGAGGACCTCTACGCCGGCATCGAGCACATGGTCGGCGAGGACGCCGCCGAGAGCATCAAGATCATCACCCGAAAGGCCAGCCGCCGCATCGTCGAATTCGCCTTCCGGTACGCCCGGGCCAACGGGCGCCGCAAGGTCACGGCGGTCCACAAGGCCAACATCATGAAGTACACCGACGGCCTGTTCCTCCAGGTGGCGCGGGAGGTCGCCGAGAAGTACCCGGACATCGAGTTCGAGGACCGCATCGTGGACAACATGGCGATGCAGCTGGTGATGAAGCCCGAGCAATACGACGTGCTGGTCATGCCCAACCTCTACGGTGACATCCTCTCCGACCTCTGCGCCGGCTTGATCGGAGGCCTGGGCATCGCGCCCGGTGCCAACATCGGGGACGAGTACGCGGTCTTCGAGCCCATCCACGGCAGCGCTCCCAAGTACGCCGGGCAGAACAAGGTCAACCCCACGGCCCTCATCCTGTCCGCCGTCATGATGCTCCGCCACCTGGGCGAGAAGGAGGCGGCCGACCGCGTGGAGCGCGCCGTGGCCGAGGTGATCGCAGAGGGCAAGACGGTGACCTATGACCTGGGCGGCCAAGCGGGGACCCAGGAGATGGCGCGGGCCATCGCCGAGCGGGTGCGCGGCTGAGCCGTCGGTTGCTTCCGGCCGCGACGACACACCCGCCGCGGTGGCAGCATCCCTGGCGAGGCTGCGGCCGGGCGGCATGGCGCCCGGCCGCAGCCCTTTCCGTGGCAACCGGGGCCCTGGCCTCACGCAGGTCACGGCTCCGGGGGCCTGGCCGCCAGGTCGAGCAGCAGGCCGGCCACCAGGGCCGCTCGCACGGGCAGTTCATCCAGAAGCACGTGCTCGTCCTCGGCGTGGGCGCCGTCGCCCGTGGCACCCAGACCGTCCAGGGTTGGGATGCCCAGGGCCGAGGTGAAGTTGCCGTCGCTGGCCCCTCCTACCCTGGTTCCCTCCAGCTCCAGGCCTAGACGGCGTCCCACCGCCCGGGCGCGCTCGAAGAGGGCCACGTTGCCCGGGGTCGGCTCCATGGGCGGTCGATTGAAGCCCCCCTCGATCACCACCCGGGCGCCCGGCAGCACCGGCTGCCACGACCGGAACAGCGCCAGGAGCCGCTCTGCTTCTGCCTGCGAGCTGACCCGCACGTCGATCTCCGCCTCGGCGGTCCCGGCCACCACGTTGGGGCGGAGGCCACCCCGGATCACCCCGACGTTGACCGTCGTGCCCCGCCCCGGGTCCGTCAACGCGTGCAGACGCAGCACCTGCCGGGCCAGTTCCTCCACGGCGCTGACGCCCCGTTCGGGGTCGTTGCCCGCATGGGCCTCGCGGCCCCGCACGTGGAGGATGAAGTCGCCGACGCCCTTGCGGGCGATCTTCAAGTGGCCGCCCGCCGCCGGTTCCAGGACCAGCACCGCTCCATGCTCCCGCGCCAGGCGCTCGATCAGCGGCCGGGACGTGATGCTACCCACCTCTTCATCCGATGTCAGCAGGAACGTGACACCGGGCAACGGCGTTCCGCCCTCGGCCGCCGCGGCCAGCGCCTCCAGGGCGAAGAGCCCGATGACGATGCCGCCCTTCATGTCGAAGGCGCCGGGACCATAGCCGCGCCGGCCCTCCCGACGGAAGGGGCGACGCCGCACCTCGCCGGCCGGCCAGACCGTGTCGTAATGGGCGAGCAGCATCACCCTCCGCCCGCCCGGCCGCAAGCCCGCCCCGTCGTTGCCGGCGCGGTCCCGGCCGTCCTCCGCTCCGCCCTCGCCAAAGCGAGCGACCAGGTGGTCGCCAGCAGTGGGCACGGGCACCCGCTCCACCGCGCAGCCGCGGGCGGTCAGCTCGACCTCGAGGCGCGTGGCACAGGCGTCCAGTAGCGCCT
>QGUQ01000388.1 GCA_003242195.1 Bacillota bacterium
GCGCCGAAGCCCCTGCCGCCTCCTCCGGAGCGCGGCTGGGCGCCGGCCGCATTCCCGGCCGGTCCCGCCTACCAGTCCTCCGGAGCTCACCCGGCGGCCCCGCGCCGCCGCCACCACAACCAGACGCCACCGCCCAGCCCCACCAGGGCCGCATAGGGCAACAGCGCGGCCAGCAGCACCACCGTGCCCTGGGCCAGGCTCCCCAACCGCAGCATCGATCGTACGAACGCCTGCCGCGCCCGCTCCCAGACGGTACCGGGTGACTCCGGTGGTACCGTGCCCGCTCCCTTCAGGAAGACCTCCACGGTGGCCAGCCGGACCGCCTGGTCCCAGAAGCGGATCTGCCCCTCCCACTGCTCGATCTCGCCGCGCACCCGCCATAGCTCCTGCTCCACCCGCAGGAGCTCCTCCACGTCGCCCGCACGGGACGCCAGCTCCCGCAGGCGGGCTTCCTGGGCGCGGAGATTCTCCACCCGGGCACGGGCATCCACATATTCCCGCGAGATGTCCTGGGCATCGATGGACCGGGCGTCGACCCGGGCGCCGGGCGCCAGCCCGGCCAGTTCGTCCATCGCCGTCTCGAGCCGGTCGTCGGGCACCCGCAGGGTCAGACTCGCCGCCTGCATCGACCCGTTGCGGTCGACGCGGGCGTTCTGGACGAACCCGCCGTGACGCCGGGCCACGGCCTCGGCCGCGCGATAGGCCGCCTCCACATCCGGGACCGTCATCTCCAGCCGCCCCGTACGGATCAGCATGCGCCCGGCCGGGTCCTGGGCCTGTAATTCGCTGGCGGTTTCGGCACCGCCAGGAGGCTGGGCGCCGCCGGTACGCCCGGCATCGCTGGCGAGTCCCGCACCGCTGGTCGCTTCGGCACCGGAAGCCGGGTTCGCAGCGGCCATGCTGTCGACGACCTGCTCCCCGGCGCCGGAAGCCCGTTCCTCAGGGCCGGCCCCCGCTCCGCTTCCGGCCACGGGCGACGTGACGCCCCCGGACCCGCCTACCGCCATCGAGCCGGCCGCACCGCCCAGCCACTGCCCGGCCGCCCAGACCAGGAAGACCAGCACGGCCGCGGCCGCCACGGCAGGACGCCAGCCGCCCCGGCGCAGCCACGCGGCCAGGCGCGTGCCCACCGGCAGGCCGACAGGGAAGGAGGCGGGAACGGCTTCAGCCTCCGGATCTCCCGCGGCACCCGCCCCGGCACCCAGTGCTTCGATCCGCTGGCGCACCCGGGCGGCGAACCCTGGTGGTGGCTCGGCCGGGGCCAGGGCGCGCAGCCCCTGGACGACCCCCCGCAGCCCGTCGGCCCGCGCCCGGCAGCGGGGGCACGCCGCCAGGTGCCGTTCCACGGCCCGGTGCCGGGCTTCGGACAGGGTCCCATCCAGCCACTCGTTCAGCCAGCGGTCCACGTGTCCCGAGCCGCCCGTCATGGCTTTTCACCTCCCTCCCCGCGGCCGGGGAGCCACCCCGCCGCTGCCAGCATGTCCCGCAGTAGCACACGCCCCCGGTGGACACGGGACTTGGCGGTGCCGGTGGCCACGCCCAGAACGGCGGCCACCTCCTCGTAAGACAGCCCGTGCACGTCACGCAGCACGACGGCGGCGCGGAAAGGTTCCGGCAGCCGTCCGAGGGCAGCCTGGATCTCGGCTTGCGCTTCCCGGGCCAGCACCGCCCTCGCGGGATCGCCGCTCCCCCCGTCACCGGCCGCGCCGGCCGGAGGGTGGCCGGTGGATGACGCGGCCGCAGGCGCGGGTCGCCGGCGACGGCGGCGCAGTTCGTCCCGGCACGTGTTCACGGCCACGCGGTAGAGCCAGGTGCGGAAGCGGGCATCTCCCCGAAAGCGGTCCAGGTGGGAATAGACTCGCAGGAACACCTCCTGGGCCACGTCGGCCGCGTCGGCCGGCTGGCCCACCAGCCGCAGGCACAGGTTGTAGACCGGCACCTGATACCGCTCTACCAGGGCCGTGAACGCGTCCACGTCCCCTGCTCGTCCCCGCTCCACCAGGACCTCGTCCCGGGACGTGTCGTCGCCGGCCGGATCCACCGCGGGCTGTGGCCGCCCGCCCTCGCGGTGCGGCATCGGCCCCCTCCTTTCCGTCACCCCTTGGACGCCCCGCTGGCCCGGGAGGTTCCCGGTCACGGGGTCGAGCTCGCCGCGGGGCGCATAGGCTCTAGCGAACGTGGGAGGGATCGACGTTGCGCATCCTGCTGTTGACCGCTACCTTCTTCACGTCCGGCCAGACCGTCCACATCGTCAACCTAGCGCGGGGCTTGCGCCGGCGCGGGCACGAGGTGGACCTGATGATCACCCACCCGGGGGTCCAGGAGCCGACCACGCACCCATACGCCAGGGAGCTCCGGCAACTGGGGGTCCGGGTGCAGGTCGTCCCCCGGTACGCGGTCGTCGCCGACCGCGTGCCGCTCCCCCACCAGGAGTACGACCTCGTCCACGCCCAGTCGTCCTGGTCCTTCGAGCACGCCCGGCGCATCGCCAGCCGCC
>QGUQ01000389.1 GCA_003242195.1 Bacillota bacterium
GCCCGAAGTGCGGCGGTACCGCCGCCCGGGTCAAGGAAGTGGCGATGACGGGGACCGGCCTGAGCAAGCTCTTCGACATCCAGCACAACCACTACCTTTTCGTCTCCTGCCTGAATTGCGGCTATACGGAGGTCTTCGATCCCGAGGTCCTGCACGGGAAGCGGGGCAAGCTGGGCACGATTCTCGATATCCTCTTCGGTGGTTGAGCACCGGTCCTGATGACGGGAGGAGGATTCCCCTTGGGCAACGGCCACGGTACCCGCGGAGAGGACATCTCGCCGTTGAGTGTCAGGCTGCAAGCCATCCGCCAGGCCCTGCCCGCCACGGTGGCCACCGCTTACCTCAACACGGGCACGGCGGGACCCTTGCCGGACGCGGTGACCCGCGCGTTACACGAGGCCATCGACGCGGAGGCCTGCCGAGGACGTGCCCGGGCCGACGACTACATCGAATTCCTCCAGGTCCTGGAGGAAGACCGCCGGCGCCTGGCCCAATGGGTGCATGCCGACCCCGACGAGATCGCCTTGACCCACCACACCACCGAGGGGATCAACATCGTCGTCTGGGGCCTGCCCTGGCGGGACGGGGACGAAGTGGTGACCACCACCATCGAGCATCCGGGCGTGCTGGTTCCCCTTTATCAGCTCCACCACCGCGGCGGCGTCACCATCCGGTTCGCCGATGTGGGCCAGGGCGACGCGGAGACGACCCTTCGGGCCCTGCGCCGGGCCATCGGCCCCCGGACCCGACTGGTGGCTCTGTCCCACGTCTCCTACAGTACGGGTGCCCTGCTGCCCCTCAAGGACATCGTCGACCTCTGCCACGAACGGGGCGTGCCGGTACTGGTCGACGGCGCTCAGGCGGCCGGTGCCGTCGACGTGGATGTGCACGGGCTGGGGGTGGACTATTATGCCTTCTCCGGCCAGAAGTGGCTCTGTGGCCCGGAAGGGACGGGTGCCTTGTACGTCGCCAGGGAGCGCCAGGCGGAACTGGAGGCGACCTATGCCGGTTTCAGCACCATCGACCACACCACCTACCGAAACACGGACCCCCACTCCTTGGCGCTGGCCCGGGGTGCCCGCCGGTACGAGGTGGGGACCCTGTTCCGCCCGGCCATTCGGGCCCAGGTGGCCGGTCTCCGGTGGTTGCAAGAGGAAGTGACCCCTGACTTCATCTTTCCCCGCACCAAAGCGCTGGCCGCCTACTGTCTCGAGCGGGTGGCCACCACACCCGGCTTCCGCCTCCTTACGCCCCGCGACCAGCACGCGGGTCTGGTGAGCTTCGCCGTCGACGGCATCGACCCGGCATCCTGTGTCCGGCACCTGGTCGGCGAGGGTATCGTCATCCGGCACATTCCCGACAACCTGGCCCTTCGCATCTCCACGGGCTTTTTCAACACGGAAGAGGAAATCGATCGGGCGATCGAGGCGATCGCACGATACGCCAAAGGGCGATCCGGTTGATCCGGGAGCGAAGAGGGGAGGGCCGGCTCAATGCAACAGGGGACGGTGGGTACCGTCCCCTGCCGGTGTTCAAGCCCGAGCTCGCGTCGTCGGATCCGCGGGCGTCCGGGCCCATCCCCTATGGTGATGGCGGCGGGAAAGGGCGCCGGCAACGCACATCCCATCACGCGATCACGCCCGCCTCCCGCAGCCGTCCCCGTTGCTCCGCGTCGATGCCGAATTCCTCCAGCACCTCGTCGGTGTGCTGGCCCAGCAACGGCGGCGGCGCGTAGATGGCACCCGGCGTCTCCGAGAGCTTGACGGGGATGCCGGTGACGCGGATGACGCCGGCCCGCGGGTGCTCCAGCTCGACGATCATCTGCCGGTGCCGGACGTGGGGGTCGTCCACCAGGTCGGCGACACTCAGGATCGGCCCGGCGGGGACCCCGGCCCGATCCAGGAGTTCCAGCCATTCGGCCGTCGTCCGGGTGCGCATGAGGGGCACCAGCTCGGCGAGTAGTTCGTCCCTGTGGGTGACCCGTCCGGCGTTGGCCTGGAAACGGGGGTCGTCGGCCAGGTCGAGCCGTCCCGCCGCCTCGCAGAACCGGCGCCACAAGCTGTCGTTGCCCACCGCGATCATGACGTGCCCATCAGCGGTCTCGAAGGCCTGGTAGGGCACCAGGTTGGGGTGGGCGGAGCCGTAACGGCCGGGCGGCTTGCCGGTGGCGAAGAAGTTGCCGGCCACGTAGGTCAGCCAGGCGATCTGGCCCTCGAAGAGGGACACGTCCACCACTTGCCCGCGGCCGGAGCGTTCCCGCTCCCAGAGGGCGGCCAGGATGCCGAAAGCGGCCCACATGCCGGCGCCGATGTCGGCGATGGCCACACCCGCCCGCACCGGCGGCCGATCCGGCTCGCCCGTGACGTGCATGATGCCGCCCATGGCCTGGGCGATGGCGTCGTAGCCGGGCTTGTCCCGGTAGGGGCCGTCCTGGCCAAAGCCCGAGATGGAGGCGTAGACCAGGCGCGGGTTTTCCCGTAGCAGGTCATCGGG
>QGUQ01000390.1 GCA_003242195.1 Bacillota bacterium
ATGTGGCTCGGTTGTAGATCACGTCGGGCAGCGGCAGGATCGCCCGGCCCGGCTCGCCGTCCCGCTCCACCCACCCGGCGATGCGCCCTTCCCGCCGCTCGGCGCCGTCCAGGTCGAAGACCAGGGGGATCGCTCCCGCGGCGCGGGTCTCCTCCACCAGGACCCGCACCGAGGTGGACCAGTCCCGGATGGCGGCCGGGGACACCCACAGCCCCACCAGGGGGCCGATGACGAAGCGGTGACCCCCGTCCCGGGCCACCACGTGGACTTCCTGGCCGGGGACCAGGCCGAGCTCCCGGATCAGCCCGGGCGGGAGGGCCACGGTCCCTCGCTGGCGATCGTAGACCAGGGGCGCGGACCGCTCGCCGTGCCCGATACGGACGATCACGGCGGGTGCTGGCGAGCGGAGGGGGATCACCCGGGCGCGCTCCATCATCCGTCCCCCCTCAGGGCGAGGCCGATGGTGTAATGGATGGGCAGCCGGTACACCCGCTCCGTGATCAGCGGGTCGCGCAGCATCTCCAGGCTCGTCTTACGGGGAGCGCCGTTGACCTCGATGATCTTGATGGTCCCGTCCTGCAACACGGCGATGTCCACTCCTATCTCGAACCGGGGTCCCAGAGCCCGGTCGATGGTCTCCGCGGCGACCAGTACCACGCGGTGCACGTCCTGCAGCACCTCCTGCCAGCGCCCCGGGAAGGCCAGCCGCAAGACGTCGGCCGGCCGGGCGACGAGGGCGCCGCGGAGCGGCGATGTAATGGGACTTCCTGGCGGCGCGACACGAGCCGCCAGCCCGGCCAGCATCCAGCGGCCGCGGCCGTCCTTCTGGGCCAGGGCGCGCAGGTCGAACCGGTTGCCCAGGAAGGTCGCCAGAGGGAGCCCCTCCTGGATCAGGTAAGGCGTGCCGCGAGCCAGGCGTTTCCGGACGGTCGCCAGCACCGCGGCCCGGTCCGGGAGCTGGAACTTCAGGGGGCCCCGGGTCCCCTCGGTCGTGAGCACCCAGCCACGCCTGGCCCGGGTGAGCCGGTAGACGCCCTCGCCGCGGGCGCCGGCGTCGGGTTTCAAATAGAGATCGTCGTAGCGGGACAGGGCCGCCCGCAGGGTCTGCGGCGTCAGGCGGTCCGTGTCTGGCACGTGCCGGGCCAGCCAGCGGTGCTGGCACAGGATGTCGTAGCCCACGGGCTTGGGGATGCGCTGCCAGCCATCCACGACCAGGCAGCCGAGCCGCGGTGCCACGGACTCGAATTCCTCGGCCTCCGGCCGCTCCAGGCTGTTGAAGGCGTGGAAGACCACCCGGGGAAGGGGTGATTCCATGGCGAGGAGGCGCCGCTGGTTCGGGTCCCTACCCGCCGGGACGTACCCCCGGACCCTTCGGGCCTGGCTATCGAAGTCCCCTCCAGCGAACAGGACCGGCACCGCCCCGGCTTCCAGCGCCGAGTCCACGTAGTGGCTGTAGGGCGGCTGCAGGCCCCGGTCTCCCATCGCCGCCAGAAGGCGGCGCGGCGTCAGAAGCCCGACGAGGGGGCCGATCTCGAGGACGCCGTCGCCGGCCGGGCCAACCGCGGCGGTCAGGGGTGCCGGCAGGAGCAAGTGCCGCGCCAGGGGGGCTGGCAGGGCGATCCGGTCACCGCCCAGGGAGCCCTCGCCCCGGAGACGGGTAGTGACCCGGCGCGTGCCGAAGCGCAAGCGGTACCGCTCCCCTTCCCGGAGGCCGAGGGCGCGCAGGACCGCAGGGCCCGTTCGGACGAGTTCGTCTGCCGCTCCGGAGATCGTGTGGATCTGCACCGAGAACCGTGCCAAAGGGGGCTCCTGCCTCCCGCGGGTCGCCGGTGGAGGTGTTCCACTAGCGACAGTCTATGCCCGTGCGACGACGGGAGAGCGGGGCACGTGTCTCTTCTCGCCGTCGAGAGCGGCCGCGCAGGCGATGGGGCAGCCATAGACCCGCCGGGCCGCGTAGGGATCGTGGAGCAGCGACAGGTGCTCGGCCTGGGGTTCCCCCTCCACCTGCAGCAGGTGAACGCTTCCGTCGGGGGAGACGGCCATCCGGACACCGAGCTCGAACAGGGGGCCCCGTGTCCGGTCGACGGCCCGGGCGGCAGCCGCCGCGATCCGGCAGGCGCGCTCCCACAGGTCCTTCCAGCGCTCGGGAAAGGCGTGGCGCAGGGCGACTTCTGCCGATGCCGTCCAGCCGTACGGGGTCGGGCCGGTCTCCGGCTCGGTCGAAAGGATCCTGGCGGCCAGCGCCGATGCTTCCCAGCGGCCGTGCCCGTCCTTCTGGACCAGGGCCAGGAGATCGAAGGGGTGGCCGAGGAAGGACGCCAGGGCCGCGGCTTCTTGGACCACGTAGGGGCGCCCGGCAGGCAGCAGCTGCCCCAGGGCCGCGTGGACCGCCGCCCGGCTTGGCAGCAGGCGCTGTTGCCCCCGGCCAGGTGGCAGGCTTGCGAGGAGCCATCCCCGCCGGTGTCGCCGCAGGCGGTAGAGGCCGG
>QGUQ01000391.1 GCA_003242195.1 Bacillota bacterium
TGCCTTTGCGAACACGGCCTGCAGAACGTCGAACTGACGGGCCATGATCACGAGCCGATTGCTGACCGGGGCTGGGAACCGCGGCCGCAGAACCGAGCCATCAGGAATCTTTACGTCGATAAGGTCATAGAAGCCATCGTTAAAGGTTAGGCTAGGATCGAACGCCATGATCAAAAAGACCCCGACGAACATCCGGAACATCTCCGGATTGAGCAGGAAGTTGACGGGACCGGGAACCTGGGGCGAGGTTCCCGTCCAGTCGAGATGGAGCCGGTCGCCCTCCCGCCACATCGCCAGCTTAAGGCGAATGGGGCCGTTCCCTAAGCCGTCGTCGTCAGTATAGTCCTCGAACTCGAATCGCTGACCCTCGGGAATGTACCGCCGAATTAGTTCAAGGACCCCACGTCGCGTACGATCAAGAATGGCATCGCAGGCCTCTAGGTAAGTCTCCTTGCCAAAACGCTCACACAGTTCTTTGACCCGGGCGGCGCCCACCGCGGTGCCGGCGGCAATCGCTTTGATGTCAGCCTCCACCTGTTCCGGCAGCCGCGTGTTGTGGCAGAACATGCGCAACACTTCCTCATTCAGTTTGCCCCGGTCGTAAAGCTTTAGAGGAGGCATACGGATTCCTTCCTCGTAAATGCTGCGAGCATCGATGGGAATGCTCCCGGCGCTGGTGCCGCCTACATCCATGAGGTTTCCCCACTGGGAGGCAAAGCCGACGAGTTCCCCATCGTAGAAAATCGGCCGGAGTAGCAGCAGATCCGGCAGGTGCGACGTGCTACCCTCCATCATGTAAGGGTCGTTCACCGCGATGACGTCACCGTCGTGAAGATCATCGATGCTGTATGGCGAGTGCTCAAGGATGGTGTTGATGGCACTGCCGAACTGACCAATTACCATTCTCCCTTTTCGGTCCGCGATCAGGGGGAACTCGTCCGCCTGCTCGCGAATCACCGGGCTTACCGCGGTCGTCACGAGCACCCGGTCCATCTCATACCGAATGTTCTTGAGGGCATGCTCGATGATGTCCAACGTAACCCGATCGATGTTGTGTTCCCGCACAAAGTCGGGCACCTGATGCTCGCGGTCTGGCATGTCATCCCACCTCCGGGCGGATCAGAATGTTGCCAAACATATCGACACGCCCCGCACATCCTGGCTCAATGACGGTAGTGGTGTCCTCCTGGACCACAATGGCCGGACCACGCACGACATTCCCGGGCCGCAGGCGGTCGCGAGCATAGATGGGAGTCGGCACCCACTCCCCGCCGAAGTAGACCTGTTCGTATCGGTCGATGGCCTCGGAGGCATCCTCGTCTCCCATGTCGTCCACGGGAGTAAGGGACACCCCTTTGATGACACCTCGCGCCACTACCCGGAGGGTGGCCATTTCGATCGGTGCCCTTAAAGTAAACCCGTACCGCCGCTGGTGTTCCTCCTCGAAACGCTCGCGGAGCAGGCTACAATCAGCACCCTCCGCTAGTTCCTCCAGGGTCACCCGGGCAGGAATCTGGATGTTTTGCAAGTAATAGCGGCAGTCCACCAAAAAGTCAAAGCGGTGGTCGGTTTCTGGTACCCCCTCTTGTTCCAGCCACTCTCGACCCTGTTGCTTGAGGCGTGCCAAGCGGTCCCGCAGAGCGGCTGCAGGCGTCCGTTCCGCGATCTCCAGGTATGTCTCCGAAAACTCGTTCTGGATATCCGCTGCCAGGAAACCGAAGGCGCTCATGACACCCGGTGTGGGAGGGATGATGACCGGCCACGAGCCGATCAGTCGTCCTAGGGCATTCCCGTGCACAGGACCTGCACCACCGAAAGCGACCAATCCGAAGCGGCGCGGGTCGTACCCTCGTTCGACACTGACCACACGAAGGGCTGCATGCATGTTTTCGTTGACTACGTCAATGATGGCCTGAGCAGCCTCCACGACCGATAGGCCCATTCCTTCTGCAATCTTGGCCACCGCCCGTTGTGCGGCTTCCTCGTCGAGTTCCAGTTCACCACCCAGTTTGATGGACGGTGGGATTCGGTGGAGGACGACGTTTGCGTCGGTCACCGTTGGCTCCGTCCCTCCGAAGCCGTAGCAGGCGGGGCCGGGGTTGGCACCGGCACTCTGGGGACCCACTTGCAAGGCACCACTAATGGATAGGTAGGCGATGGATCCACCGCCCGCCCCGACACTGTGGACGTCGACCGCTGGAGCCTTGAAGTTGTAGTAACCAAGTCGTACGTCTCGCCTAACGGTGACCTGCCCACCAAGACAAAGCGAAACGTCAGTAGATGTACCGCCCATGTCAAACGTGAGCACATCCAGAATTCCGATGGTCTTTGCCAAGTGTGCGGCACCCGCGGCCCCGCCGGAGGGCCCGGAGAGCACGATTTGCACTGGCCTCTCACAAGCGGCTTGAGAACTCATGTAACCCCCATCGGAAGGCAGGTTGTTCAAGGAACGGGGAAAACGGGTTTTTCCCAGGCTTGTCTTTTTA
>QGUQ01000392.1 GCA_003242195.1 Bacillota bacterium
GCCCCCCGCCCCCCGCCCCTTACCTCACCGGGCGTCCTCCACCGCTTCGACCCCCCGTCGCCCCACCCTGGAAAGAGGAACCCTTACCCCTGGCAAAGAAATCCGCAGCTCGGCAAATACCTTCCAGCACGGGAGGCGTCGGGATGGTCGGCTTCGTCCGGGATGTGGGCGTGGACCTGGGGGCCGTCAATACGCTGATCTACGTGGAAGGGCGGGGCGTCGTGGTCAACGAGCCCTCCGTCGTTGCCCTGGACCGGCCCAGCGGCCGCGTGGTGGCCGTGGGCTCCGAGGCCTACCGGATGCTCGGCCGCACGCCGGAGCACATCGTGGCCACCCGGCCGCTGCGGGGCGGCGTGATCGTCGATTTCACGGCCACCGCCGCCATGCTGCGGGAACTGATGGCCAGGGCCATGCCCCACCGCTTCGGCCTGCGGCCGCGGGCGGTGGTGTGCGTGCCTCCGGGACTGACGACCGTCGAACGGCGGGCGGTCGTCGAGGCTGC
Source organism: Bacillota bacterium (assembly GCA_003242195.1). GTDB lineage: Bacteria > Bacillota > Sulfobacillia > Thermaerobacterales > Thermaerobacteraceae > ZC4RG37. The sequence continues at coordinate 503 of QGUQ01000392.1, forward strand.
CCAGGCGGCGGGGGCCGGGAAGGTGTACCTGGTGGAGGAACCGGTGGCCGCCGCCCTGGGCGCCGGACTGAACATCCACGAGCCGGGCGGGCACATGGTGGTCGACATCGGCGGCGGCACCACCGACATCGCCGTCCTTTCCTTGGGAGGCATCGTCCACGCCGTGTCCGCCCGGGTGGGCGGCGATACCTTCGACGAGGCCATCGTCCGCTTCGTCAAGCAGCGCTACAACGTGCTCATCGGCGAGCGCACCGCCGAGGAGGCGAAGCGGGCCATCGGCACGGCAATCCCGGTTCCCGGCGACGAGCGCCACTACACGGTGCGCGGCCGTGACCTGGTCACCGGCCTCCCGCGAACGCTGCGCTTGACCCCGGCGGAGCTCCATGAAGCCCTGGAAGAACCCCTGCTCCACGTTGTCGCGGCCATCCGGGGCGCCCTGGAACGGGTACCGCCGGAACTGGCCGCGGACATCCTGACGCGGGGCGTGCTGCTGACCGGCGGTGGCTCCTTGCTGGGGGGCATGGACCGGCTGGTTTCCGAAAGGACGGGCTTGGCCGTCGTCCGGCCGCAGGAACCGCTGCTCTCCGTGGCGCTGGGCACCGGCCGGGCGCTGAGCATGCTGGACCGGCTGGAGAGCGTGCTCATCGCCGGTTGAGGGCAGGCAGGAAAATGGAGGAGAGGCCCCGAAAGCAGAAGAAACTGCAATAGAAGGCGAGCAGGAACGAGCCGTCACGCCCGCAAGCGTGAAGGCCTGCCGTACCCGCGACAAGGGCAAACCCGTCGAAAGGCGGGGGCGCAAAGCCACGGGTCTACAGCCGCCTCGGGCGGCCAGGACGGCCGGGCTGCCGAACGGGGAGACGGCCGCGGGCAGGATGGAACCACCGCCTCCAAAGCCGCCGCCCCCCACCGGCCGGGGCGGCTTTTTGGTTGACCCGTACCGGAGGGAAATCGGAGGGAAGAAGGGTGTTACGCGGTCTCTACGCCGCGGCGAGCGGGATGCTCGCCCGGGTGGTCCACCAGGAACGGCTCGCCAATGACCTGGCGAATATCAACACCGCCGGCTACAAGGCCGACCGCACCGTCACCGTCTCCTTCCCGGCCCTGCTGCTGGCCCGCCTGGAACGGGGCGCCGGGGGGATGGTGGGCCCCCTGGGAACAGGGGCTGTGGTCGCCGAAGGCGGCGTGGACTGGAGCCCCGGGCCCCTGGTGGAAACGGGGCGGTCCACGGACCTGGCGCTGGAGGGCGAAGGCCTCTTCGTCGTGGCCGGCCCCGGCGGTACGGCCTACACGCGGTCCGGGCAGTTCCAGGTGGGACCGGACGGCCGCTTGCAGACTCCCGACGGATGGACCGTGCTGAGCACCGAGGGAACGGCCATCTATCCCGGTACCGACGACTTCCGGGTGACGGAAGACGGTGGCGTGCTGGTGAATGGCGTGCTGGTGGGGGTTGTTGCCCGCGTCACCTTCGCCAACCCTGCCGGGTTGCGGAAGATCGGCAACAATCTGTTCGCCGCCACGCCCGCCTCCGGCCCGGCGGTGGCGGCGGCCACGCCCGTTCGCCAGGGGTACCTGGAGCAGTCCAATGTGGATCCCGCCCGGGCGGTCGTGGAGATGCTGGCCAACTTCCGCGCCTTCGAAGCCGCCCAGAAGGTCCTGCAGGCCCAGGACCAGACCCTCGGCCTGGCCGTCAACGAGGTGGGGCGGGTCGATCGCTAGGGCCGACCGGGGGGGTCCGTAGTTCGAGGCAGGCCGGCCGGGAGGGCCGCCGTGAGGAGGGATGGCCGTGATCGAGCGCGCCCTGTGGACCTCGGCATCGGGAATGTGGGCGGCCCGGACGCAAGTGGACGTCATCGCCCATAATCTGGCCAACGTGAACACGCCCGGCTACAAGGCGGCACGAGCGGACTTCGCAGACCTGGTCTATGCAGCCGGACCCGCACCGGGGGACCGGCGCGACGGGGTCACAGGGATACCGGGGGGGC
>QGUQ01000393.1 GCA_003242195.1 Bacillota bacterium
GGCACCCCCCCCCTCCCCCGGCCGGGCCGCCCCCGTTCCTCCCGAAGACACCGGCCCCGCCGGCCCCTGTGCCGCCGGTCCGCCCGAGCTCCTCCAGCAGCTCGCGGCGCTGCTCCTCGAGGTGCCACGGCAACTGGGCGTAGACGTAGTCGAAGATGCTCTCCGGCGCCGCCTTGGGCATCTGCTCGACGGCCCGGACGGCGGCGGCGATACGCTCCCGGGCCTCCTCGGCGATGGCCCGGTCCTGGGCCTCGTCCAGAAGCCCCTTGGCCATGAGGAACCGGCGCATGCGGGTGATGGGGTCGCGGCGCTCCCGCCACTCCTCCACTTCCTCGGGGGTGCGGTAGCGGGTGGGGTCGTCGGCGGTGGTGTGGGGACCGAAGCGGTAGGTCACGGCCTCGATCAGCGTCGGGCCCTCCCCCGCTCGGGCACGGTCCAAGGCCTCCCTGGTCACCTTGTAGACCGCCAGCACGTCGTTGCCGTCGACCCGGACGCCGGGGAAGCCGTAGGCCACCGCCTTCTGGGCGATGGTCTCGCTGGCGGTCTGGCGGTGCAGGGGAACGCTGATGGCGAACTGGTTGTTCTGGCAGAAGAAGACCACCGGCGCCTTGAAGACCCCGGCGAAGTTGCACCCCTCGTGGAAGTCGCCCTCGGAGGTGGCGCCGTCGCCGAAGTAGACGATGAAGGCCCGCCGGTCGCCGCGGATCTTCGCCGCCCAGGCGGCGCCGACAGCGTGGGGGATCTGGGTGGCGATGGGCACCGCCACGGTGAACACGTTGACGTGCTCCGGGATCCGGTTGCCCTCTTCGCGGCCCATCCAGTACAGCAGCACGTTCTCCATCGGCAGGCCGTGGATCATGGTCACCGCGTGCTCGCGGTACGACGGGAAGACCCAGTCGTCCGGCTCGAGGGCGAAGGCGCTGCCCACCTGGGCCGCCTCCTGGCCGGCCAGGGGTGCGTAGGTGCCCATGCGCCCCTGGCGCTGCAGGTTCAGGCACCGCTCGTCGAAGATCCGGGCGAAGACCATCCACCGGTAGAACTCGAGGAGCCTCGCGTCGTCCAGGTCAGGGGGCTCCCCGACCAGGTTGCCGTCGGGGTCCAGCACCCGGACCATCGCGAAGGTCTCCTCCCGGAGGTGGTGTAAGCTGCCCACGCCGCTCCCCCCCTGTCGCACCGAACCCCGTCGGCGCGAGCCGGCCCTCGCCCCGCGAGGCTTACAAACGGTCGTTAGACACCGCCCATCCGGTTCAGTTCGGTTGCGCGGTGGCATTCCCTGCCTCGCGCCGGGCGGCTACTCCTCCTCGAAGTGGTGCTCCTCGAACTTCAACGTGTTGCAGTTTTCCCGGACCGTGCGGATCACGGGCTCGGAGAACCCCGCGGGCAGCGACGCCTCGATCTCCAGCGTGACCCGGACCTGGGCCCCCGGCGGCGCCGCCAGGTGGGCGATGACCTCCTCGGCGATCCGGCCCGCGTCCGCGCCCACCCGCATGGGGTTCAAGGCGACGCGCCCGTGGAAGCGGCGGAAGACGGGCTGGGCCGGTGTTCCGGGAAGAGCCCCCAGCTCCTGGCTGCCCCCACCCGGTGCGACCACGACACCTGCGATGGTCACGCCCGCGGCGCCGGCTGTAGCGGGCTGCCCGGTCGGGCCGCCGTCCGTCACCCCACCCGCTCCGGCCGGCCCGGCCAGTTCGGCCTTGAGCTGTCGTTCCGCCACCTCGGGACGAACCAGCAGGCCCGCCGGCACATCGGGATCCAGGGAGATCCCCTCCCCCGCCCGCAGCCCGCGGTAACGGCCGGCCGCCTCGTCGTAGCTCTCGGCATACGCAAAGCCGTCTTGCACCCATGTCAGCATCCGCACGCCGCTCTCAATCGCGCCCACCAGCACCGACGGATCCCGCAGCCGGGGGAGATAGAGGTAGCGGAAGAAGTCCTCCACCAGCTGGCGGACCTCCACGTGGTCACCCCGCCAGAGGGGCACCCGGTCGAGCTGGATGCGCAGCACGTTGCCGCCGAGCTGGGTGTACAGGTGACCGTCCGCCACCAGCTTCTTGCTGGCCCGTTCCACCAGGTTCCCGGACCCTTGCAGGCGCACGGCCAACCAGCCCACGTCACCCTGCGGGTCCCCCTGCTCGGGCACCAAGAGCCACTGGAAGGCCTCCAGCAGGCGCAGGGAGACGGTGGTGTCGGCGGCAGTCTTCTGCTGCTCGGCCGTGCGGGCCTGGTGCGGGTCCAGGTTGAGGGCCTCCCGCTCCTGCAGGATGGAGTCCCAGGCCAGGTAGCGCCGCACCGCCTCGTCCAGGCCGTCCAGCTGGGTGCGGTCCACCGCCAGGAACACCAGGGCGTTCCGGTAGGTCCGCGGCTGGTTGCCCCGCCACTCCAGGATCTGGGCGGCGGCGGCCAGGGCAGGGCTCTCGCCGTTGCGCTGGTGGGGGGCGTCCAGGCCCAGGATCACAACCCGGGGGCCGGTTCGTCCGGG
>QGUQ01000394.1 GCA_003242195.1 Bacillota bacterium
AGCCCGGCCGCGATTGCATCACGCCGTATATCCCCCCGTACCTCTCGCACGAGGTCCGACAGCGTCACCATCGCCGTGAGCTGGCGGGGGGTGAACATTTGCCAGTGCTTCCTTATCCCATACTTTTGGATGCGGAAGCCGAGGGCCTTCTCAGGTAGGTCGGTCTCCGGGAATCCCGACGGTTTCGCTGACCTGGCAGCGTCTACATGCTCCGGCGTTGCGGGGAGATAGACCCTTCCTCTCGGCCCCTCCGCCACCACCGCCACCATGACGATGTCCATGCGCCCTTGCGACGCCTGTTCCCGGATATAGTCGAAGGGTATAGGCGCTCCTGTCAGAAGGCACCGAAACCCAGATCCCGTCTGTTTTGTCCCAGCCTTCACCGCCGCCCGGTCTTTGGGCGCCCCGGTGCGCACGACGAAGCGCCACGTGCCGGCCGCCCGGTCCACTACCGGCTCCAGGTACGCCTCGCTGCCCTTCTTGCTGGACAACCAGAACGTGCTCATGAGGGGCACATGGGCGCCGCGGGCTGCCGGGTTGGGGCTCGGCACGGTCCGCGCCCAGATCCAGGCGATCACCGGCAGTTCCTTGCCCACGTACGGCTGGAGATCCGGCCGCCCCTCGGCCATCTCCGGCGTGACCTTGATCGGGGGGTAGAGGTGACCGATCCGCTCGTGGGCCCGCTCGAGGATCACCCGCCCGTAATACCGCACGTCCGCTGCCAGCCCGGCCGTACCACGCCACCCGGCGTTTCCACCGATCCTGCCGCGGTCCTCCGGGTTGACGGGCGGGTGGTCCGTCCACCGGGGTGCGATCTCCAGGTTGCACTTGTTGAGGAGAACGGCCACCGGGTTGATATCCCCTGCGTAGGCGTCGAACCCCAGGCGCGCCGCCTCCAGCGGGATGGAACCCCCGCCCGCGAAGGGGTCGAGGACCGGGGGCAACTTCCCGTCGCAGTGCTTGAGCATCTCGGCCCGGGCCTCGGCGTAGACCTCGGGGTGCTTGTGGAGCTGCTTCTGCATCATCTTCCGGATGATCCCGAAGAGGCGCTCCCGCTCGCGCGCCTGGTCCTCCTCGGTGGGAAACCGCTCGGGATGGCTGGACGGGTCGTCGACCACCGAGGCGAACAGCACCGCCCGCGCCACCGGCAGCGGCAGGCGCGCCCACCAGTGATGGATCCCCTTCGGATGCGGCCCGATCCCCGGCATCTTGTCGTACGCCGAAGCGTCGTTGATCTCGGGCAAAGGCAGGGCGACTTCGATGAGTTTCTTCCGGGTCACGATGGGTGCACCTCACGAATGTTGATGACGCGTCCCTATACGGCGATGACTCGGTGGCAGGGTCCTGGTCGGGCCCTGTGGCTGGAGGCGGAGATCCTACCGGGGCTCCTCACCCCGCCCCCACAACTCATCAAAGTCGTAGTTGACACTGGCGGCCCCAAAGTCCGGCTCGCGCCTGAACGGCCGCCGCACGTACCGGACCCCCCGCACCCGGCCCTCCTGCACCTGCACCAGGGCCAGGATGTAGTCATCGGGCTTGTTGAGGGCCGTGAGGATCTCGTTCTTCGTCACCGTCACCGTCCGGGCGCCGGCGACGCGGCCCTTGACCTCGATGAACCGCAGGCGGCCCGGCTGAGCGGGGATCCGGGATTCGATGTCGTAGCCGCAGCGCTCCCGGCTCACGTCCCGGGGCTCGTAGCCGAGGGCCCGCTCGGCCTCCATGACCGCTTCCATGGCCAGGCGCTCGACCTCTTCCGTCTCCCGGGCGAACAGGCCGGGTTCGCCCGCGGCCCCCTCACCCCGCAGTCGCCGCAGGAGCCCGTTCGGCACCACCAGGGCGTACCCCAGCACCTCCGGCGGCAGGGGGGCCAGGTTCTTCTCCTGTTCCAGCTCCCGCATGCGCTTCTCCAGCCGGGCCTGCAGCTCGTCGGCCCGCTGGCGCGCCCTGGCGGAGTTGATGCGGGCGTTGACCTTGCCCGCCTGCTCCTGCAGGCGCAGTTCCTCCGCCCGGTGGTCCCAGTAGGCGATCTCCTTGGTCAGGCGGTCCTTGACGGCGGCCATGGTCTTCTCCACCAGGGCGACCTTGTGCCGCCGGACCTCCTCGAAGTGGGCGGGTACCAGCTCCCGCACGGCGTAGGAGACGGCCTGCGCCTCCAGGTCGTGGGCCTGGGCGCCCTGGAGGCGGGCCTCCAGCTCCGGGGCCAGGAGCTCCTTCTCGTCCTCGAGCAGGGGCCGGTAGTCCAGGTACGGGGCGTAGCCCGCGTTGCGGGCGTGGCCCTCGACATCGATCTCGACGAACTGCAGCCGCCGCGAGACCACCCGCACGCGGCCCTCGCCGTCCACCCGGCCGTCGCGGATGGCGTGCTCCAGATAGAAGAGCCAGCGGGGCGTCTCCCCCTCATCCCGCTCGTCCACCAGCACCGCCCCCTGCTTGAGCAGCGGGCGGTACCGCTCCAGGATGACATCGATGGT
>QGUQ01000395.1 GCA_003242195.1 Bacillota bacterium
GCCTTGAGCTTGTCCTTGTTTTCCATGTAGTAGGCGTAGCCGAAGTAGCCCAGCGCGTACTTGTCGTTGGCCACGCCGGTCACCAACTGGTTGTCGTCCTCGCTGGTGTATCACGGCCCGGGGAAGAAATCGTGGGAGACGGTGCCGGATCCCCGGGTGGAGCAGGACACCGACGTCGTCGTCCGCATCACCACCACGACCATTTGCGGCACGGACCTCCACATCCTGAAGGGTGATGTCCCCGACACGCCCGCCGGTACCATCCTGGGCCACGAAGCGGTGGGAGTCGTGGAGGAAGTGGGCCCCGGGGTGCGCAACCTCCGCAAGGGCGACCGGGTCATCATCCCCGCCATCACGGCGTGCGGCACGTGCGATTACTGCAAGCGCGGCATGTACTCCCACTGCGTCAAGGGCGGGTGGATCCTCGGGCACACCATCAACGGCCTGCAAGCCCAGTACGCCCGCGTGCCCTTCGCCGACACGAGCCTCTACAAGGTCCCCGACGGGCTGCGGGACGAGGACGTGCTCTTCCTGACGGACATCCTGCCCACGGCCTACGAGTGCGGGGTGCTCAACGGCAACGTCAAGCCGGGCGACACCGTGGTGGTGGTCGGCGCCGGCCCCGTCGGACTGGCGGCGGTCATGCTCAGCAGGCTCTACAGCCCGGCCCTGGTCATCGCCGTGGACCTGGACGCTCGCCGGTTGGAGCGGGCGCGCCGGTTGGGTGCCGACGTGACGGTGCAGAACGATCGCGAGGACCCCGTCGACGTGGTGCGCCGCCACACCAAGGGCCGGGGCGCGGACGTGGTGATCGAGGCCGTCGGCATTCCCGCCACCTTCGAGCTCTGCACCGAGCTGGTGGCGCCGGGCGGGCGCATCGCCAACGTCGGGGTGCACGGCAAGCCCGTCACCCTGCACCTGGAGAAGCTGTGGGCCCACAATATCACCATCACGACGCGCCTCGTGGACACCGAGACCATCGGCCAGCTCCTGGAGCTCATCGCCGCCAGGCGGATCGACCCCACGCCGCTGGCCACCCACACGTTCCACATGGACGACTTCATGCAGGCCTACGAGGTCTTCGGCAACGCGGCCGCCCATGACGCCGTGAAGGTCGTGGTCAAACAGGGATGACACGTGGGCCGGTCACGAACGTGACCGGCCCACGCATGCTACGTAGGGAAAGCGATCACCCGCGTCCTACCGCGGCACTCCCGCGAAGTAAGCCCACACGGGCCCCATGAAATGCTCCGCGCCGGCGTCAAACACGTTGATGAGACCGCCCTTGATCACGTCCTTGGGGACGGCCCAGCAAACGTTGCCCTCCACCGTTTCGCCCGGGCGCAGCGCCCCGTGGGCAAGTAGGTCGTCCGGGATGGTACCACAAGAGCCCTTGCCCTCGGGCTCCCACCTGCCGTAGGACACGCCGTCGAAACCCTCGTAGCCGAAGTGCAACTCACCCGGCCAGCGCGAATTCCCCAACTTGTCCCCGATGTAAGTGGCGCGGATGCGCGCCATGACGTACTGGCGGCCGGGAACCGGGGGCTTGTTGGCGGGATCGGCTTCCCGGATCTGCGGCCACGCGTCTTCCGTGATGTCAAGGACCGTCAACCGCCACCAGGATTTCAGCTGGAACTCCCGCCCGATGGGGACGGGATTCTCCCAGCTACCCAGCTCAGGAACGCGCGAGCGCCGGACATCATATGCACGCACGATAACGGCAGCGGCCTGAGCCCGGGGCAGGGAGGCATCGGGGTGGAACCGGCCATCCTTGTACCCTTTCATCACCCCGGCCGCCGCGAGCTTGGAGACCACCTCGGCGTACCCACTGCTCGGGTCGACGTCCGGGAACCCGGCGGGCCGCACTCGCTCGGGAAGGGCGTGCCGGATCGCCACCCCCAGGATCTCCGCGGCCTCCCAGCGCTTGATCGGGCGATCCGGGTAGAATCTCCCGTTCATATCTCCAAAGATGTAGCCGAAACGATGCGCCTTGTGGAGATACCGGTAGAGTGGGTGATCGCGGTTGACATCCCTGAACAGGTCCCCTTCGAAATCCGGCGCCGGCAGGGGCCTGCCGATCACCTTCTCCACCATCACGACGACGAGCTTGGCGAACTCGGCCCGCGTGATGGGGTTGTTCGGCTTGAAGGTTCCGTCCGAGTAGCCGGACACCAGCCCCTCGGCGTGGGCTCTGGCGATCTCGGGCGCCAGCACGCCGTGAACGTCCTTGAAGGGACCGGCCGCTGCCCCTGCCGTGCCGGGTCCCAGCAACGTCAGGACCGCAATGGCCACCACCATGGCGATGACCCTGCGCACCGGCTCTCCCTCCCTTACGGGTGCTCCCCTAGCAGCCCGTGTGAATAATGCTGCATAAACCGGGCTGTTGGCAGTAGTTTGGACGAAAATGTCGAAATCCTCCAACGCTATGAACGCGAAGAAGTTTCGCGACTACCAACCCCATCAGCTCATG
>QGUQ01000396.1 GCA_003242195.1 Bacillota bacterium
GTACACCTGCTCGATGCGGTCCACGAGGCGCTGGGTCCGGGAACGGTCCTCCTGGGCGGCCTGGACCAGGGAGACGATGCGCGCCAGCATCGTGTCGCCGGGCTCCCGCGTGACCTCCACCTCCAGCACGCCGAACTGGTTCAGCGTGCCGGCGAAGACCTCGTCACCGGCCTCCTTGGGCACGGGGACGGACTCGCCGGTGATGGGCGCCTGGTCCACGGTGGAGCGGCCGGCGACGACGCGGCCGTCGATGGGAATTCGCTCGCCGGCGCGGACGACGATGCAGTCGCCCACGCGAAGCGCGGCCACGGGCACTTCCTCCAGCTCGCCGTCCTCCGGCCGCCGGCGGTGGGCGGTCTCCGGCGCCAGCTTCATCAGCGCACGGATCGCCTGCCGCGTCCGGTCCATGGCATAGGACTGCAACGCGTTGCTCAGCGAGAAGAGGAAGAGGAGCGTCGCACCCTCCTCCCAGGCGCCGATGGCGGCGGCCCCCAGGGCGGCCAGCACCATCAGCAGGTCGACGTCGATGACCCGCTGGCGCAGGGCCTGCAGGCCGGACAGGGCCGCCGGGGTTCCGCCGGCCAGGTAGCTGATGACGTAGAGGGTCAGGGACACGGCTTGGGGCAGGCCGGCCCGTTCCCCCAGCCAGCCGCCGGCCAGCGCCACCAGGGTGATGGCGCTGAGGACGGCCAGGTGATGGCGTTCCCAGAAACCCGGCTCCGCCTCCCGGCGGACCGCCTGCGGGTCCTCGAGGCGGGACGGTTCACCGCCCGCACACGCCGCGGGTCCGGTTCGTCCCGCGCCGGCCGGATGACCCGCCGTCTCGCCGGCTTGCGCCGGTCCGTGGCCGGATTCCACCCGCCAGGGTCCGACCATGGAATTCCCCCCTTGCTTCCCACGCCGCGCGTCGCGTCATCGTGCGGTACGCCGGGCCCTCAGCCCGCGCCGGGCCCGGCCGGAGCGATGCCGGGGCGATGCAAATGAGAATGAGCGGCGTTTGCATTTATCGATATCTTCTCCAACTTTGTAATCAGTTTAAATAGATGGCAACGGCCGTGTCAAGGAAGAACTCCCGCGATGGGGCGAGCGGACGCGCCCACCTTCGGGCCGGCTCCGGGCAGGTCCGGCAGGGGCGCGGGAGGAGCCGGGCGGCCGGGCATGGGGAGCGGACCCGGCGCGCGGGGGAGCCGGCACCAGGCGGGGAGAGGGATGCAGGGAAGGGGCCTACAGATGCAGGGAAGGAGTCTACATAAGGAAGCCGGCGACGGGCTCAGGACCGCCGCCGGCGCAACTCGTACAGGACGGCGCCCAGGATGAGGCCGGCCAGGCCCAGGGCGGTGGCGGTGACCAGCACCACCGGGGCCCGGAGCCAGACGACGTGCACCGTTTCCAGCGCCCACACCAGCAGGGTCAGCAGGATCACGGCCAGCAGGCCGGCCCCGGCCGCCGCAGCGCGGACGGCCTTCTCAGGCAGCCGCTCCAGCCACAGGTGCCAGCGGTGGATCCGCGCGGTATTGGAGCCCACGTTTCCTCACCTGCCCTTCCCCGGCGCGCGTGGCGCAACGGCTCGTCACCGCCATGGTAGCATAGAGCCGATCTCCTGCGTGGGGAGGAACCGGAGGATGAAAGGCCTCGGCACGCTGATCAACGTGGCCACCGTGCTGGCCGGGTCCGGCCTCGGGGTGGCGCTGGGGTCGCGCCTGCCCGCGCGCACCCGGGAGACCCTGACGGCCGGGCTGGGTGTCGTCACCGTGCTGGTGGCGCTGGACATGGCACGCGCCACCTCGAACATCCTGATCGTCCTCGGTAGCGTGCTCCTGGGCGGGCTGGTGGGGGAGGGGCTGCGCCTGGAGGAACGGCTGGAGGGGCTGGGACGCCGGGTGGAAGGCCTGGTCGCCGGCGCCTCCCACCGGAGCGAGCCGCGGCGAGGGACCGGCGCCGGCGGGGGGCGGGTTCCGGTGGAGGCAGGGGCGCCGGCCCTGGCGCAGGCGGGGACGGGCGGCATCGCCCGCGGCTTCGTGGCCGCCAGCCTGCTCTTCTGCGTCGGTCCCATGACCGTGCTGGGCTCGCTGCAGGACGGGCTCACCGGCGACTTCCAGTTGCTGGCCGTCAAGGCCGCCCTGGACGGCTTCGCCTCCATCGCCCTGGCCTCGACCCTGGGAGCCGGCGTGGCGCTGTCGGCGGCGACGGTCCTGGTGGTCCAGGGTGCCATCACGATCCTGGCACGGGTGCTCAGCGGGTTGGTGACGGGACCCGCCCTGGACGAGCTCACGGCCACCGGGGGCGCTCTCGTGCTGATGATCGGGCTCTCGCTCCTGGACATCAAGCGGGTGCCGGTGGCCAACTTCCTGCCGGCCCTGATCTTCGCGCCGGTCATCGCCTGGCTGGCGCAGCGCTTCTGACCGTTGGCGGCGGCCGGAAAGCGGTACAGGCAGCGGTACGGGCGCCGTGCCCGCCCGGGGGATACTC
>QGUQ01000049.1 GCA_003242195.1 Bacillota bacterium
TGCCCACCGCCCCGCCCCACCTGCTCCGCGCCGCCCGCTGGCCGGCCAACAGGAATCACCACGGCGCAACCCGAATGATATCCTTCAACCACGCGGGGGGCGTCCCCGGCGACCCGACCGTCGGCCGCGGGCCGGTGTCGCGGGTCACCGCGCCGACCCGGCCGGCGATCCGGACGGGTGGCCGGGCTGGAGGCGGTGGTCGGCGGGTTGCCCCGCCCGGGGCAGCCCGGGCACCCGCCCGCTCTGGGGGTGAGCGCATGACGCTGGGGCGGCTGGGGCCGGCGACGGCTGCGGTCACCACCCACGTGAGCCGCAGTTCCGACGCGACCCCACCCGGGATGCCCGTCAAAGGGCCTCTGGTGGACCAGTTCGGACGGGTCGTGCGCAAGTTGCGGGTCTCGCTCACCGACCGGTGCAACTTCCGCTGCCTCTACTGCATGCCCGACGGCGACGTCCCCTGGATCCCCAGCGAGGAGATCCTCTCCGTCGATGAGATCGAGCGCGTGGTGCGCATCTGCGCCCGCATGGGCGTGGAGAAGATTCGCCTGACCGGCGGCGAGCCGTTGCTGCGGCCCGGCGTGGAGGAGATCGTGGAGCGGATCCGCGGCATTCCGGGCATCCGCGCCGTCAGCATGACCACCAACGGGTTCCTGCTGGAAGAGAAGGCCGCGGCCCTCAAGGCGGCCGGACTGCAGGGTATCAACGTCAGCCTCGACTCCCTGGACCGCGACCGGTTCCGGCAACTGACGCGCCGGGACGAGCTGGAGCGGGTCCTGGCCGGGATCCGCGCCGCCGCAAGGGCGGGGCTGGAACCCATCAAGATCAATGCCGTGGTCATGCGGGGCATCAACGACGGGGAGATCGAGACCTTCCTGCGCTGGGCCCGGGAGCAGCCCGTCCAGTTGACCATCCGGTTCATCGAGTTCATGCCCCTGGACGGTTCCAACGTATGGACCCGGGACCTGGTCTACACGGCCGACGAGATCCTGGAACAGGCCCGGCGGGTGGCGCCGGTGGAGGAGGTCCACAACGACCCGTCGGACCCCGCCCGGCTCTACCGTTTCGCCGACGGACGGGGGACCTTCGGCATCATCGCCTCCGTTTCCCGGCCCTTCTGCCACGCCTGCGACCGCATCCGCCTGACCGCCGACGGCAAGATCCGCAACTGCCTCTTCGCCGTCGAGGAGTACGACTTGCGGGAGATGCTGCGGGCGGGCGCCACCGACGGCGACATCGAGCAGGCCATTCGCCGCGCCGTCTGGGTCAAATGGCGCGGGCACCTGATCAACCAGCAGGGATTCGTCAAGCCGCAGCGGGCGATGTACGCCATCGGCGGGTGAAGAATCCCCTGCAAATTGCCTTTGCGGGAGAGGCGCGCTATCCTGGTACCAAAGCTGCAGGCAACGCGGACGGCGACTTCCCGTCATGGGACACCCGGCCACCCGGCCGGGTGTCCCATGACGGGGCAGCGGAGGGATGGGTCTTGGCAGAGAAACGCTTCGACCGCGAGGCGGCCTGGCAGTTGCTCACGGAGTTCACCCAGTCGCCCCACCTGATCAAGCACGCCCTGGGCGTCGAGGCGGCCATGCGGTACTATGCGCGGCTCTTCGGCGAGGACGAGGAAAAGTGGGGCATCACCGGGCTCCTCCACGACTTCGACTACGACCGTTACCCGTCCCTGGAAGACCACCCCTTCCGTGGCGCGGAGATCCTGCGGGAGCGGGGCTGGCCGGAGGAGATCGTCCGTGCCATCCTGTCCCACGGCGACCATACGGGCGTGCCGCGGGAGACGCGGATGGAGAAGACCCTCTACGCCGTGGACGAACTGGTCGGCTTCGTCATCGCCTGCGCCCTGGTGCGGCCCAACGGCCTCGCCGACCTGACCGTCAAGTCGGTGAAGAAGAAGTTCAAGGACAAGGCCTTCGCCAAGGGCGTCAGCCGCGAGCACGTCATTCGCGGCGCGGAGGAGCTGGGGATTCCCCTGGACGAGCACATCGCCAACGTGATCGAAGCCCTGCGGGGCATCGCCGGCGAGCTGGAACTGGCCGGTTAGAGAGGGTACGTGGGGGACGCGGCCGGAGGCCCGCGTCCCCCTTTCGGTCCCTGGGGCCGGGGGAGGGGAGCTTGTGCGCATCGTCTCCATCGCGCCCAGCAACACGGAGATCGCCTTCGCCCTGGGGCTGGGGCCCCACGTGGTGGGCGTGGACGACCACTCCGACTACCCGCCGGAGGTCGCCTGCCTGCCCCGCGTTGGGCCGGACCTGCAGGTGGACCTGGACCGGGTCGAGGCGCTCCGACCGGACCTGGTGCTCGCCTCCCTCAGCGTGCCGGGCATGGAGCGGAACGTGGAGGGGCTCCGTCGCCGCGGCATCCCCCACGTCGTCCTCGACCCCCGCAGCTGGCAGGACGTGCTGGATTCCATCCGCCAGGTGGGTGCCGTTGCCGGCCGCGAGGCGGAGGCCCATGCCCTGGCGGTGCAGCTCGAGGAACGGGCCGAAAGGGTGCGCCGCCGCATGGCGGGGGTCGCCAGGGCGCGGGGTAGGCCCTGGCGCCTGTTCCTTGAATGGTGGCCGAAGCCGCTGATCACGCCCGGGCGGTGGAGTTGGTTCACGGACATGGCGGAGATGGTGGGGGGACAGAATATCTTCGCCGATGTGGCCGCCACCAGCGCGACCGTGACGCCGGACCAGGTCCTGGCGAGGGACCCGGACGCCGTGCTGGTGTGCTGGTGCGGCAGTCTCCAATCTTGGATGAACCGGGAGCAGGTCCTGGCCCGGCCGGGCTGGGCGGCCATGAGGGCCATCCGCGAGGGCCGGGTCTACCCCGTGCCCGAAGACCTGTTCGGCCGTCCCGGGCCGCGGCTCATCACCGCGGTGGAGATGCTGGCCGAACTCCTCGACGGGCCGCCGGAGACGGCCATGGAGCGGGCACGCCTGGCATGGCCGCGCCGGCACGGGCGGCCGTCGCCTCCCGGCGAGGGGTCGCCGCGTCCCTGAGGCCACGGGGCCCGCGAGTCGCTAGCGACGGCTGCCAGGGCCCCGGCGGGAGGTGTGTTGCGATGGAGGAGCAACAGGTGCGGCTGGGCCGGCCCGCGGCGGATCGCGAGGCAGCCGGCGTGGTGCGCGAGATCGAGAAGGTGGCCCCCATCACCGGGCGGGACGGTGACCGGTTGCGATTCGAAGGTGACCTGGTTGCGCGCATCGAGCCCTTCACGCGGCCGGGGCGGGTGGAGATCTACCGCTGTCCCGACGGATGGCTCCTCTACTGCTATGATTCCATCAAGCCCAACTGGGCCTGTGCCGGTTCCTCCCTCGAGGAGATGATCGGGCGGCTGGAGGAGAGCAGCCTGGCCCACCTGGTCCGGGAAGGGCTCGAGCGCAGCGGGCACCTGCCCCGGCGCAGGACGGACGGGCAGGATCGGGCGGCGGTGACGCGGCCCATGCCCTGGCCGGAGACGGGCGGGGAAGGGTGAGCTTCTCCTCCTGCCACGGGGGAGGCCGCCTAGCCGGTCCCTCCGCCTCCCGCGCTCCCTCCCGGGTTTCGGTCGTCGCCGGCGTCCCCGTCGCGGCGCCCCGGCCGGAGCAGCAGGCGCATGAGGCCTCCCAGGAGGACGAAGGGCAGGGCCAGGAACAGCAGCAACAATAGGCCCGCCGCGAGAACCTCCAGCGCGGTCCCCAGGACCCCCTGTAGGTGCAAGAGCAGCGCGACGAGGCCGAGCAGCAAGAAGTAGCCCATGCCGCCGTAGCGAAAGACCTTCAGGGCCCTTTGGCGCCCGCGCTCGATCTCTTCTTCCGTGAGGCCTCCGGGGAGTGTTTCGGGGACCCGGTGCCCGGTCCCCGTCTCCCCGGACCGCCCGTTCCCTTCCGTCCGCTCCTTCATCCCGCGGGTTTCGTCCTCCATTCTGTTTCCCATGTCGCTCCCTCGCCGTCCTTGCCGGCGTCGCGGGGCGGCGGCATGACTGCCGTGGCCGTCAGGTCTCCGGGCGGGAGCCTGCTGTTCCGGCCAGGGGCGAGTCGCGGAGGGCTCGTTCCCACTCCCGGCGGCGTCCGGTCGCCGTCGACAGCAAGTCCGGCGGGTGGGCGGAGTCCGCAGACGCCACGGCTTTCAGCACCTCGTCCGGGGTGAGGAACCACACATCTTCGGCCGTAGCCAGGCAGCCCCGAGCCGCCAGTTCCCGTCCCGCCAGCAGGACCGCCCGCCTCCACCAGAGCCGGATCAGAAGCAAGTGGTAACCCAGTTCGGAGGCGACCCGCCGCATCGCCTCCGCCAGCCGCCGCGTCTCCTCCAGCCGGAGGCGGTCGACACGCCGCTGGCCCAGGCGGGCCTCGATGGTCGCCAGGATGGCCTGGCGGCGCCGCCTGGCGTTGACCTCCTCCGCCACCGGGTTCGGCCCGGCCCCGGCGACGTGGGCGGCCAGGATCTGCAGTGCCGTGGCCGGTTCCTCCGCCCAGGCGGGTGCGGCCAGTTCCGCGGGCGGCCAGGCGAGGTGACCGAACCGCTCCAGGAACTGATTCCAGAGGGACAAGAACTCCCGCGTCCTGTCGCCCGGGCGGCCGGGGTCCGCTGCCAGCCGGGACAGGCGCCTGTGCAGCTCGCCGGCCGGCAGCGGGGCGGCCTGACGGGCGGCCTCGTCCTCGGTGGCGCCGTCGGCCCCATACGGGCCGTTCTCCCGCGGGGTGAACACCTGGCGCAGTGCCGGGTCCTGACGGGCCACGGTCGCCATGTGCCAGAGGCGTTGGTCGATCTCGGCCTCGACGGCGGGGACCGGGAGCAGGTCGTCGGCCGTCACCGGCCGGGCCGCCGGGCCGCCCGCTCCCTCCGCCACGCCGAAGGCCTCCAGCAGGGCCTGGAGCTGTAGCCGGCCCAGGGCGGCCAGGGCCTCCGCCCGCAGCACCCTGTCCAGGTGCTGGCTCCACACTTCCAGGCAGCGTTCCAGCACACGGGTCCATTCCCGGGGCTCGGCCGGGCGCCGGTCCAGCGGGACGACACGCAAGCGCAGTTCACCGATGTCGGCCAGCAAGGCGCGGGTCCCCTGCCCGTCCCACCAGCGTACCAGGTCCCATCCCAACCGGCCGGCCCGCAAGCCGTGGAGGGCGGCGCGCAGCGGCAGCCACCGGTCCGGCCCGCGCAAGGGAAGGGGCCGGGCGAAGACATAACCTTGCCTGATATCCAGCTCGACGCCCGCGCTAGGCAGGGCCAGCTCCTTGCTGATGCGCGCCGCCAGCCGCGGCAGAACCTGCGCCAGGACGGAAGCCGAATACGGCGTGAGCGGCCGTGGCGCCAGCCGCCACTCCGGCCTCCAGGGGCGATGGCGCCTGCCGCGGGCGGGCTCAAGCCAGGCGGCCGGCAACCAGCTCCAGGGAATGGGGCTGCCGGGGTCGCTGTGGATGGCGTGACGGGGAGCGTACAAGGTCCGGCCTCCATTCTCATGCCCGCTCGGTACCCGCCGTTCCCACGGCGCGCCGCCGCTGCCCGTGCATCCCCACCGGCACGATCATACCAGACCGGCGATCACGGGCCCGCCCCGGGGGGCGTAGGGGGCCGGGCCCCCGGGGGAGGGACTCGCCCGCGCCACCTCCCCCGCCCGGGTCGGGAACCGGCCCGCGCCGCCGCCCCCGCAAAAGGAAAGTCATTCCTCCGGCTCGAATCGGATGGGCGGAGGTGAGCCAGCTTGACCGAGGCGGCAGGGGATGCGAGGACGCCGCAATATCAATACGTGCTCGTCGAGACCGACGGGCCGGTGGGCATCGTCCGCCTGAACCGGCCGAAAGTGCTCAATGCCCTGTGCCGGGACCTCATCGAGGAACTGGCCGACGCCATGACCGCCTTCGACCGGGACGAGGCGATCCGGTGCATGGTCCTGACGGGCAACGAGCGGGCCTTCGCAGCCGGGGCCGACATCGCGGAGATGGCCGACAAGGGGCTGGCCGACGTCACCCGCGACGACCTGCTCGGCGCCTGGCAGCGCCTCTGGCGCATCCGCAAGCCCGTCATCGCCGCCGTGAGCGGCTACTGCCTGGGCGGTGGATTCGAACTGGCCATGGGCTGCGATATCATCATCGCCGCGGAGACGGCCCAGTTCGGGCAGCCGGAGATCAAGATCGGCGTGATCCCGGGAGCCGGGGGCACCCAGCGGCTGACCCGCGTAGCGGGCAAGTACAAGGCCATGGAGGCGATCCTCACCGGGCGCATGATCCCCGCCCGCGAGGCGGAGGCGTGGGGCCTGGTGACCAGGGTGGTGCCCGCCGAGGAGTGTCTGGCGGAGGCGGTGCGGTTGGCCCACGAGATCGCCAAGATGCCGCCCATCGCCGTCCAGATGGCCAAGGCCGCGGTCCTCCAGGCCTACGAGACGCCGCTGGCCGCCGGCCTGGAGTACGAGCGGCGCCTCTTCTACAGCCTGTTCGCCACGGAAGATCAGAAGGAAGGCATGCGGGCCTTCCTTGAGAAGCGTGCGCCCCAGTGGCGGGGCCGGTAGGCAAGGGATGGACGAACCCGGGGAGGGGGGAGACGGGCGCCTTGATCGGATCGCGTGAACCCGCCGGCGATCCCGCGGCGCGTCCCGCGGGGACGGAGCCGCTGTTCCGGGAGCGGGTCCTCGTCGACCTTACCGTCAACGGCAGGCGGTGGCGGGGCGAGGTGCCGGCCCGCCGGACGCTCTTGGCCTTCCTCCGGGACGACCTCGGGCTCACCGGCACCAAGCTCGGGTGCGATACGGGCAACTGCGGGGCTTGCAGCGTGCTGGTGGACGGGCAGCTGGTCTACAGCTGCCTGGTGCTGGCCGCCAGCTGTGACGGCCGGCGGGTGGAAACCATCGAAGGGCTGTCCCGCGGCGACGCCCTGCACCCGATCCAGCAGGCCTTCCTGGATCTGGACGCCTATCAGTGCGGTTTCTGCACCCCGGGCCAGATCATGGCCGTCAAGGCCCTGCTGGACCGGAATCCCCGTCCCACCCGTGAGGAGGTGGTGACGGCGGTCTCGGGCAACCTGTGCCGTTGCGGCGCCTACCCCCGCATCGTGGCGGCGGCCCTGAGGGCCGCGGAGCTGATGAGCGGGGAAGGACGGCCCGACGCCGGCGGGAGCAGCGGGGATGGCGCCGGGAAAGGGGGGAACCGCTGATGCCACGGCTGGTGCGCACCCGCTACGAGTTCGAGGGCCGCGTTCGCGAGAGCTGGGTGGTGGTGGAAGAAGACCCGGCGTCCGAGCCCTTGGCTGAGAAGGAGCAGCTCCGCTACGTGGGCCGCCCGCAGGTCCGCGTGGACGGGGTGGAGCGGGTGACGGGCCGTGCCCGCTACACCCACGACGTGCGGCTCCCGGGCATGGTTCACGCCGTGGTGGTGCGCAGCCCCTATCCCCACGCCCGCATCCTCCGCATCCGCACCGGCCGGGCCCTGGCCGTGCCCGGCGTGCTGGCGGTGCTGACCTACGAGAACTGCCCGCCCCTCCCCTGGGGCCGGGAGGGCGACCGCCTGCTGGAGCCGGTGGTGCGCTTCCACGGCGACGAGGTGGCCGTGGTGGCGGCCGTGGACGAGGATACCGCCCGTGACGCAGCGGCCCTCCTGGAGATCGACTACGAGCCGCTGCCCTTCGTGGTCGACCTGGAAGAGGCGATGAAGCCCGACGCGCCCCGGGTCCGGCCCCAGGGCAACGTGCGCTGGGACCGGGCCAGCCGTTACTCCCGGGGAGACGTGGAGGCAGGGCTCAGGGAAGCGGACGTGGTGGTGGAGGGCACCTTCCGCACGCCGGTGCAGCTCCACAACTGCCTGGAGACCCACGGCAGCGTGGTCGACTGGCGCGGCGACACGGTGACCATCTACGATTCGACCCAGCACCTCTTCGGCGTCCGGCAGCGCTTCGCCGAGCTGTTCGGCCTGCCCATCAGCAACGTGCGGGTCATCAAGGAATACATGGGCGGCGGCTTCGGCAGCAAGAACACCATGTACAAGCATACCGCCCTGGCCGGCGTCCTCAGCCGGCAGCTGGGCCGGCCGGTGCGCTGCGTCTTGGAGCGGCAGGCGGAGAACCTGGCCGCGGGCAACCGCCACAGCACGCTGCAGAAGCTGCGCATCGGCGCCAAGCGGGACGGGCGGCTGACGGCCATCGACCTCGAAGCCTACGCGGCGGTGGGGATCACGGGCAGCGCAGGTCCCATCGGCGGACCCGCCCGCCAGCTCTATGCGTGTCCCAACGTGCGAACGGTGGAGGTGCCCGTCCACACCAACACCGGGCCCGCCTCGGCCTTCCGGGCCCCCGGGTACGTGGAGGGCACCTTCGCCCTGGAGGCGCTGCTGGACGAACTGGCGGCACGCCTCGGCCTGGATCCGCTGGAGCTGCGACTGCGCAACTACGCGGAGGCGGATCCCACCAGCGGCCGGCCCTACTCCAGCAAGGGCCTGCGGCGGGCCTACGAGATGGGGGCCCGGGCCATCGGCTGGGAGGAGAAGCGCCGGGCCGGAGGGCTCACCCTGACCGGAACGCCCGGTGCAGGGGCGGGCGGTGACGGCGCCCCCGCCGGGTCGGCGGCCGACGCCCACCCCCGTCCCGGAGCCGGCCGGCACGGGGCGGGCCGGCCCCGGCTCCGTGGCGTCGGCATGGCTAGCCAGATCTGGGGCGGCGCTGGGGGTCCGCCCGCCCACGCCGAGGTGCGGTTGCAGCCCGATGGCACCGTGACCGTGGTGACGGCCACCCAGGACATCGGCACCGGTACGCGGACGGTGCTGGCCCAGATCGCCGCCGAGGAACTGCGCGTCCCCATCGAGCGGGTGCGGGTGTTGCTGGGTGACACCGACGGAGGCCCCTACGCCCCCATCGGCGCCGGCAGCATGACCGTGCCCTCCATGGGCCCGGCGGTACGCTCCGCGGCAGCGGATGCCGCCCGGCAGATCCTGGAGCTGGCGGGCGGCCTGCTGGAGGCGGACCCGCGGGACCTGGAGCTGGTTCATCCCGGTCGCGTCCAGGTCAAGGGTGCGCCGGACCGCGGCGTGGACCTGTCCGAGCTGGCCCGGACGCTGGGCAACTACATGGTCGTCGGCAAGGGATCCCGCGGCCCCAACCCGGACGACTACGCCATCCACACCTTTGGCGCCCAGTTCGCCGAGATCGAGGTGGACCCGCTGACCGGGGAGATTCGCGTCCTTCGGCTTTCGGCCGCCCACGACATCGGCCGCGTGGTCAACCCCTTGACGGCCGGGTCCCAGATGGAGGGCGGGATGATCCAGGGCCTGGGCTTCGCCCTGATGGAGGAACGGGTGCTGGATCCCGTCAGTGGCCGGGTGCTGAGCGATGACCTGGAGACCTACCCCGTGCCGACGGTGGCGGACGTCCCGCCCCTGTACCACGCCTTCACCGACGAACCGGACCCGGTGGGCAACAACCTGGGGGTCAAGGGAGCGGGCGAGCCGCCTATCATCCCCACGGCGGCGGCCATTGCCAACGCCTTCTTCCACGCCACCGGCATTCCCGTGCGGGAACTGCCGCTGACCCGCCGACGCGTTCTAGAGCTGCTCCGCAAACACGGCATCGGACCCGACGGCCGGCGCCACCGCCGGGGTTCAGTGGCCCAGGGGACACCAAGGGGGAGCGGCGGGGGAG
>QGUQ01000397.1 GCA_003242195.1 Bacillota bacterium
GGCCGTGGGCGGCCGGGACGGCGGCGTTGCACGTGCGGTGACGGCCCGGCGCTGTGTGCACACGGGAACCGGTGGGTGCGGTGTGGTCCGGGAGGGGTGCTGCGGTGCACGAGGCCATCGAGGAAATCCTGCAACAGCTGGAGCGGCGTCACTACATCGGCGATCGGGCCATCGCCACGGCCATCCACCTGGCCATCCAGCTGGAGAGGCCGCTGCTCATCGAGGGCCATGCGGGCGTGGGCAAGACCGAGATCGCCCGGGTCATGGCCGACGTCCTGGGCACCGAGCTCATCCGCCTGCAGTGTTATGAGGGTCTGGACGCCGCCTCGGCCCTGTACGAGTGGAACTACCCGCGGCAGCTCCTGCGCATCCGGATGCAGGAGGGCGACCGGCGGGATGTGGCCGAGCGGGAGGCGGAGATCTTCGGGCCCGAGTTCCTGCTGAAGCGTCCGCTGCTGGCGGCCATCACCAAGGAGGACCGGGCGCCGGTCCTGCTCATCGACGAGATCGACCGGGCTGACGAGGAGTTCGAGGCCTTCCTCCTGGAGGTCCTCTCGGACTTCCAGGTCACCATCCCCGAACTGGGGACGGTGAAGGCCAAGCACCGGCCCTTCGTGGTCCTCACCTCCAACCGGGTCCGCGAGCTCTCCGAAGCCTTGCGCCGGCGCTGCCTGTACCTGTGGATCGGGTACCCGGACTTCGCCAAGGAGGTGCGCATCGTCGAAGCCCGGCTGCCGGGGATCAACCGCCGGCTGACCGAGCAGATTGTCCGGTTCGTCCAGCAATTGCGGGGGCTGGGGCTGAACAAGCCGCCGGGTGTGGCCGAGACGCTCGACTGGGCCCGGGCCCTGGTGGCCCTGCACCGCGACGAGCTGGACGATGAGATCGTCGAGGCGACCCTGGGCTGTGTCCTCAAGCACGTGGAAGACCTGGAGCGGGTGCGGGACGGCGAGTTGCCGCGCCTGCTGGCTGCCGCGCGGGGCGTGTGAGGGCGGGGCGGCCCCGGTTCTGCCCGTTCCGCGGGTGGAGCGCGGCGCCTTCAACTGCGGGGAGGGGTTACCGTGGAGGCCGTGTGGAGCGCCGTCCGGGATGCCCTGGCAGCCGGCCGCGCCGGGGCGGTCGCGACCATCACGCGGGCGCGGGGTTCCACCTACCGGCGGGAGGCGGCGCGCATGTTCATCCCCGATGGGGGCGAGCCGGTGGGTACCATCAGCGGGGGTTGTCTTGAGGGCGACGTGGTGGAGGTGGCCCGCCGGGTGATGGCCGAGGGCCGACCCCGTCGGGTCGCCTACGACATGACGGCCGACGACGATGCCATTTGGGGGCTCGGTCTCGGTTGCAACGGTGCCGTCGAGGTGCTGGTGGAGCCGGTTTCCTCGTGGCACGAGAAAGTGGCCCGCTGGCGGGACGAAGGCGCCCGCCTGGCCCTCGTGACGCCCTTGCCGCCCTTGGAGCGCCGCGACCCGGCAGGCGCGCCGGCGGACGCCGGCACGACGGCTGCCGGCAGCGACATCGCCGCCGTGGGCTGTGTCATGGTCCCGCCCGGGAGCGCCCCCGGGGACGGGGCGGCGGAGGCGGCGGCCACGGAGGCCCCCGGGGCCAGCTTGGAAGGGGCGGGGCGTGCAGCCGCGAGCGGGCCCGGTCCGGTCACCGCCCGGCGGCTCGTGACCCGCGCCGACGGGAGCGTCGAAGGCTCGCTGGGCTCGGCGGAGCTGGACGACCTGCTGGCGTCCACGGCCCGGGAATGGCTCGCCCGCGGCCGCTCGGGCACGGTGTCCGTGGCCGGGGCGGGCGAGTTCTTCATCGAATCGGTGCTACCGCCACCCACCTTGCTCGTCTGCGGGGCGGGTCACGACGCCATCCCCGTGGTGGCCGCGGCTTCACCCTTGGGCTACCGCGTCGTCGTGGCCGACAGCCGGCCCGCCTTCGCCCGGCCGGAGCGGTTTCCGGGCGCCCATCGAGTGGTCCACACCTACCCGGAAGACCTGCGGCGGCACGTGGCCCTCGATGACCGGACATTCATCGTCATCATGACCCACAACTTCCTGCAGGACGCCAGCTTCCTCGAGGCGGTCCTCGACAGCCCCGCTCCCTACATCGGCCTGCTGGGCCCCCGGCGCCGGGCCGAGCGCTTGCTGTCCGAATTGCGGCAGCGTGGTGTGGAGCCCACACCGGACCAGCTGCAGCGGATCTATGCCCCGGTGGGCATCGACATCGGCGGGGAGACGCCGGAGGAAATCGCCCACAGTCTCCTGGCCGAGATCCAGGCGGTGCGATACGGGCGCGAGGCAGGGTTCCTCCGAAATCGAAAAGGACCCATCCATCCGCGGGAAGAAGACACCGCATGACCGCGCCTCGGGCGGGGCCCAGTGGTCACGGTGTTGGCTGGGCCGTGCTGCCTCCTGTTGACCCGGCCCGTCCGAGGCCACGAAACGGCATGGATGCCGTGCTGGCCTTTTTCACGG
>QGUQ01000398.1 GCA_003242195.1 Bacillota bacterium
GGACGAGGACCTGGAGGCCTATTTCGCGTCCCGGCGCCAGGGTCTGGCGGCCGGGCGGCCGCGGGCGCGGGGGGCCGGGCCGGGGATTCACCCGGCGGGAGCCGGTGCCGCGGGGGGTGGTGGGCGGTGACGGCCGGAGGCAGCCCGGCGGGCCGCATCGTGGTGTTCCTGCCCGCCTACAACGAGGAGGCGACCGTCGGCCGCGTGATCGCCCGCATCCCCCGGCCGGCCTGGCCCGGCTGGGAGACCCTGGTGCTGGTGGTGGACGACGGTTCCTCCGACAGGACGGCGGAGGTGGCGCGCCGGGCCGGCGCCGACGTCGTCGTCCGGCACGAGCGGAACCGGGGCCTCGGTTATGCCGTGCGCCACGCCATGCGCCTCGCCTACGAGCTGGGCGCGGATCTGGCCGTGATGATCGACGCCGACGACGAATACCCGCCGGAAGAAATCCCGAACCTGCTGGCGCCGCTGGTCCGGGGCGAAGCGGACTACGTCCTCGGCTCCCGCTTCCGCGGCCGGATCCGGGGCATGCGGCTGCACCGGCGGCTGGGGAACTACGCCTTTTCGCTGCTGCAGTCCCTGCTCCTGGGCCGGTGGATCAGCGACGGGCAGACGGGCATGCGGGCCTTCACCCGGGACGTGCTGCGGGATTGCGAGATCATCCACGACTACAACTACGCCCAGGTGATGACGCTGAACATTCTTCGCCAGGGGTACCGCCTGGCCGAGGTGCCCATCAGCTACAAGGTCCGGGAGGCGGGCCAGTCCTTCATCCGGTTCCGGGAGTACGTGACCCGCGTGCTCCCGGCCATGTGGCGCGAACTGCGGCGCCCGGTTCCGCGGCGCGCAGTCCCGCCGGCCCGGGCGCCGGCCTCCGGGCGGGCGGAAACATGAAGGGGAGGGTTGCCTGATGCAGTCGGGTGGCAAGCGGCGTCACGGGGCTACCCGGTGGCGCCTCCTGTCGATGGTGGCGGTGTTGGGTGTGGCGCTGGTCCTGGGGGCCTGCGGCAAGGGCGAGGACCGGCCGGGGACGGTGTCGGTGGATCCCGAGAGCAAGACCACCTCCGTATCCGGCACGGGTACGGGGACGGGTACGGGCACCCACACGGGGAGCGCCAGCGGCACCCATACCGGCAGTGCCAGCGGCACGGCAACGGGCGCGGGGCCGGGGCGCGTGGAACCCAAGCCGGCCGATGCCGTGCAGGTGGACGCGACCCTCAAGGAGTGGGCCATCGAGGTGTCGCCGGCGAAGGTCAAGGCCGGGAAGGTCTACTTCCTGGTGGACAACGTGGGCCCCAGGGCTCCCCATGAGCTGGTCATCGTGCGGACGGACCGCCCGGCGGACCGGTTGCCCGTTGTGGACGGCAAGGTCCCCGAAGACCAGGTGGAGATCATCGGCGAGGTCGAAGCCTTTGCGCCGGGCACCAAGGCATCGGGCGTGTTCGACCTGGAACCCGGGCGCTACGTCCTCATCTGCAACATCGTCACGCGGGAGGACGGGCGCCTGATCAGCCACTACCAGGAAGGCATGTACGCCACCTTCACCGTGGAGCCGTAGTGCGGCCGCCCCGGACCGGGGCCGCGGGATAGCGGGACCCGCAGCAAG
This sequence comes from Bacillota bacterium, assembly GCA_003242195.1. Lineage (GTDB taxonomy): Bacteria > Bacillota > Sulfobacillia > Thermaerobacterales > Thermaerobacteraceae > ZC4RG37. Next base: position 1,607 of record QGUQ01000398.1, read on the forward strand.
CCGCGGTTGCCGAAGGCGATCAGCAGCAGGACGTCAGGACGAGGAGTGGAGAGCGTGGGCGTGGAGACCGTGGATGCGCGCAAGGATGCGCGGAGGGGCCACCGGCAGGCCGGCCGCCGGCAGGCGGGCGCCGGGCGGCGGCCGGTGGGCAGGGGACGGGTGATGGCGGCGGGGCTGGTGCTGGCCCTGGCCCTGGCGCTGGGCCTGGTCCTGGCCGGCTGCGGCCCGCTGGGCGGCGGTGGCGGGGAACCGCTGGTCGTCTACTCCAGCCGCACCCAGAACCTGGTCCACCCGTTGCTGGAGGAGTTCGCGCGGGAAACGGGCATCGACATCCGGGTCCGGTACGCCAGCACGGCCGAACTGGTGGCCACCCTTCTGGAAGAAGGCGAGAAGAGCCCCGCCGACGTGCTGTACCTCTCCGACCCGGGCGGCTGGGGCGCCCTGTCCCAGGCGGGCCTACTGGCGCGACTCCCCCAGGACATCCTGGACAAGGTGGACGCGCGCTTCCGCTCCCCGGACGGGGAGTGGGTCGGCGTGTCCGGCCGGTCCAAGGTGATCGTCTACAACAAGGACACCATCGACCCGGAGCGGGACCTGCCCGATTCGGTCCTGGACTTCACCGATCCCAAGTGGAAGGGTCGCATCGGCTGGGCGCCCTCCCACGGCGAGTGGCAGGTGCTGGTGACCGCCATCCGCCTCACCCAGGGCGAGGAGGCGGCGCGCCGCTGGCTGGAAGGCATCCAGGCCAATGAGCCCAAGGAGTATCCCAACCTGATCAGCATCGTGCAGGCGGTGGCGGACCTGGCCAGTGACCGGGGGGTTGGCCACCCCTTATACCGGCCGCGGGGGGAGGGAG
>QGUQ01000399.1 GCA_003242195.1 Bacillota bacterium
CCGCCGCGCCCTGCAGCAGCTGCCGCCAGAGCCCTGTCTCGTGTTCCTCGGCAGCGGCGACTATCACTATCTGTCGGCTTTGTTGATCGAGCGGGTGCGGGAGCCCTTCATCCTGATCCTCGTGGACCGCCACGCCGACGATGCCGACGAGTGGGGCCCGGGCTTCCTCTCCTGCGGGGGCTGGGTGCGGCGGGTGCGGCGCTGGCCGTGGCTCCGCGGCGTGGTGCACCTGGCACGCGGGCCGCTGCCAGGGGCTCCGGAAGTGCTGGCCGCCCTGGCGGCGCCGGCGGTGTACGTCAGCGTCGACAAGGATGCCTTGCGGGCGGACGAGGCGGGCACCGGATGGGGCTCGGGCTCCATCGCCCTGGCGGACCTTTTGGACCTCCTGGCCGTCATCTTCTCCCGCCGCCGTCCCGTGGGCATGGACGTCTGCGGCGAGCTGTCTCCCCGCCTGCCCGGCTGCCCGACGGTGGCCGAGCGGGCCACCATCGCCCGCAACGAAAGAGCGAACCTCGCCTTGCTGGCCCTGTGGCGGCGGGCGGCCGCAAGGCCCGGGGTGGGCCCGGGAAGCTCACCGCAGGTGCCGAGCAGCCGCGGCGCGGCCTGAGCAGGCCCCGGCCCGGCCTCTTCAGCCCGAGCCGAGCCACGCCAGCGCCCGGCGCCGGACCCGTTGCATGAAGGCCGCCAGTTCGTTGCCGAACTGCTCGAAGCGGGCCGCCATCTCCGCGTCGTCGCGGGAGGTGAGGGCGATCTCGGCGATACGGGCCTCGATGGACTTCTCCCGCTCCAGGCTGCGCAGGATGATGTCGATCTCCCCGATCACCTGCCGGAAGAGATTGATCTTCTCGTCCAGCAGGCGCAGGATGTACTCCTCGATGGTGCCGCGGGCGCACAGGTTGAAGACCCGGACGCTTTCGGCCGCCTGCCCCAGGCGGTGGACGCGGCCGATCGCGCGTCCCACCCGCGTGGGGTTCCCAGGCGGGGCGTAGTTTGCCCCGTTGCGGGAAAACTGCGGGTGCGGGCCCGGGCCCCCCCCCTCCGTTCCCCCCAGCCCCCGGGCCCCGGGGCGGAAGCGGCTCTTGACGGCATCCCGCTCGGCCCGGGTCATGGCCCCGTGGTAGACAACCGCCTCGAACCCGGCCCGGCGCAGGCGCCGGGCCAAGTACTCCTGGGTGGCCCGGAACTCGGTGAAGACCACGACGGGTTCATCGACGTCGGCGACCAGCTGCTCCAGGACCATGGCCTTGCGGTTTTCCTCCACGCCGGCGGCCAGGTCGCGCACGCGCTTCCAGACGTCCCGATCCCAGCCGTCGCTGCCCAGGAGCCGGTCCAGGGTGGCGCGCAGGGCGTGGGAACTGGAGCACACCTCGCGCTGCAGCATGAGGAGGGGCAGGACGGTGCCGTTGTAAAGGCGGCGGCCGATGTACTCCTGGCGTACGGCGGCCACCACGGCCCGGTACAGCTCCCGCTCCTCCGGAAAGGGCTCCAGGGCCATGAGCTCCACCTCGCGGGCGGGGAAGGGTACGTCCAGCTCCGCGCGGCGGTTGCGGATCATCACCCGCGAGAGGACCTGGCGCAGTTGCTGCGGGTCCTTGGGGGTCCGCTTGTCCAGGAGGAAGTTGCGCCAGAACTCGCTGTAGGACCCGAACAGGTCCGGGCGGACGAGGCTGACCAGGCTGTAGAGTTCCGTCAGGTCGTTCTGCAGCGGCGTCGCCGAGAGCAGCAGCAGGTAGCGACTCTCCAGGCCGCGGACGAAGGCGTGGATCTGGGTGTTGCGGTTCTTGAGCCGGTGGGCCTCGTCGACGATCACCAGGTCCCAGGGCCGGCCCTGGAGGATTCGACGCTGCTCGTCACGCTTGGCCAGGTCCAGGGAGATGACGACGCGCCGGGCGCGGCGCAGGTCCGCGCCCCGCGGGTTGGCGGCCAGCGGCAGCTCGAACTTGGTGTGGAACTCCTCCGCCCACTGGGTCACCAGGGGCGTCGGCACCAGCACCAGCAGCGTGTCCACCTGGCCGCGGGCCATGAGCTCGCGGGCTACCAGGCCCGCCTCGATGGTCTTGCCCAGGCCGACCTCGTCGGCCAGGATCGCACGGCCGCCCAGCTCGTCGACCACCCGGGCAGCCGCCTCCACCTGGTAGCCCAGGTAGCGGACCCCCGCCCGCTCCCAGATGGACCGGACTTGGGGCCAGCACTGCAGATCCACCCCTTTCACCTCCCATCGGCCCGGCCGGTGACGATCCACCCCGCGTTGCCCGGGGCGGCCGGGGCTTTCGTCCCCCGGGAGGCGCTGCCGGCGGGCAGGGCCCGTAGCGCAGGTCCCAGGGGCTGCCGGCGCGTCGCCACCGGCGCGTGCAGGTCGCCTGCAGCCCGTAGCCGGGCCGGGGCCGTGAGGATCGTCCACCGCCCGGGGTCCACGCCTCGCTCCAGTTCCTCCCACCCCACGGGCATGGACACGGGCGCT
>QGUQ01000400.1 GCA_003242195.1 Bacillota bacterium
TGGGGGTCGTGGGTGTTGATAAAGATACACACCAAGGGGGAGCGGCGGGGGAGGTGGGCGGTCGTGAACCGCTTCGCCTACGCGCGGGCGACAGGGCTGGAACAAGCGCTCCGGGTGCTTTACGAGTGGTACGGCTCGCACCAGGGACCCGGCGTGCAGGATGGCAGCCCCCTCCGGGGTGCCACCGGGGGTCCCCGCCCAGGCGCGGTGGGCTCGGCGGAGGGCCGGCCCGCGACCGTGCCCCTGGCCGTGCTGGCGGGTGGCACGGACCTCCTGACCCTGATGAAGGGCGGGTTGCTGGCGCCGGAGCGCCTGCTGGACGTGTCGGCAGTGCCCGAGCTGGGCGGGATGGGGCCGGCGGATGAGGGCGGCTGGCGGCTGGGGGCGCTGGTCAGCTTGTCGCAATTGGCGGAGCCGGGAGCGTTGCCGGCCCCCTACCGGGCGCTGGCGGAGGCGGCGGCGTCCTCGGCGACGCCCGCCCTGCGCAACCGGGCCACCCTGGGGGGCAACCTGGAACAACAGGTGCGCTGCTGGTACTTTCGCAGCGGCCTCCCGTGCCTGCTGGCCGGTGACGATCACTGCGCCTGTGCCGGCCCGGATGTGGCCGACGCTTACCACGCCATCTTTGGGCACGACCGCGGCGGGCCCGGCGGGGGCTGTGCCGCCGTCCATCCCTCCGACCCGGCGGTGGCGCTGGTCGCCCTGGGCGCCACCGTCCGCCTGGCCCGCTGGACGGGAAGGGGGGTCGCATTCCGGGAGCTGCCCGTGGAGGAATACTTCACCGGGTTGCAGCGCTCCGATCACCCCGGTGGCCCCGCTTCCGGCGCCGGACGTGACGAAGCCGCTGCGGGCTCCGCGGTCGCCGGCCGCCTGCGGCTGACGGCCCGCCGGCCTGACGAGCTCGTTGTCGAGGTGCGGTTGCCGCGCCACCCTGAGGGGTCCACCAGCGTGTACCGCAAGCTGACGGATCGCCGGGCGTGGCAATTCGCCCTGGTCAGCCTGGCCCTGTGGGCCGATTTCGAGGAGGACGGCGGTCCGGCGGGGTCCCGCGGCCGCGTCATCCGCGATGCCCGCGTGGTGCTGGGCGGGGTCGCCATCAAGCCCTGGCGGCTGCGTGCTGTGGAAGAGTTGTTGCGCGGCCGGCGCCTGGACCCGAACCTGGCGGAGGAGGCTGCGGCCCTGGCGGTGGAAGGCGCCCGGCCCCTGTCCCAGAACCGCTACAAGGTGGAGCTGGTCCGCGGCCTCCTGGTGGAGACGCTGACGTCCCTGGCCTGACCGCATCCGGCACGTTCCTCCAGGCAGCGGGCGGTACTGCCGCCAACCCCCACAGGCTGGACGGGTACGGCGGGGCGTCGCCTGTGGGGGTTGCCGGAGGGCGGCCCAGGGCGACTCTTGGGGGTGAGGCCCTTGCCGGGGCACCCTGTGTTCGCGGCTCTCTACGACCTGTGCCAGCGGCCGGCAGCCCGAATCCTCGACCCGTGGCGCCATCGGGTGGCGGGCGGCGCGGAGGGCCGCGTCCTGGAGGTCGGGGTGGGCACGGGGCTCAACCTGCCCTTCTACCCCATGGACCGCGTGGTGCGGCTGGTCGGACTCGAGCCCGATCCCCACATGGGCCGGCGGGCGGCCGCGCGGGCCCGCCGGCTCGGCCTTCCCCTGGAACTGGTCGCCGCTCCCGCCGAGGAGATCCCCTTCGCCAGCGGCTCCTTCGACACCGTGGTGGCGACCCACGTGTTTTGTACGGTCGTCGACCCGCGGCGGGCCCTGGCGGAGGTCTTCCGGGTGTTACGGCCCGGCGGGATGTTCCGCTTCCTGGAGCACGTCCGTGCCTCCGACGAGAGGGCGGCGCGGTGGCAGGACCGCCTGACCCCCGTGTGGCGCCGGGTTGCCGCCGGCTGTCATCCCAACCGGCCGACGGCCGAGGAGATCGAGGCTGCTGGCTTCCTGTTGGATGAGTTGGAGCACTTCGACATGCCCGGAGCCGGCTTGGCGAAACCCCACATCTGGGGCGTGGCGCGCCGGCCGGGGCCGACGGAGCCTGGTGGCGGGCAGGAGTAGGCAGGGGCGGGTCGAGGGGTGCCAGTGCCTGTTCTGCTTCCGATGACGGAGGCGGGGTCTTCAACTTCCTGGCTGAGCCGCCGGATCTTCGAGGGCGACAGAGCCTGGCTTGAGGAGTTGGGCCAAACGCCGGGCCGCCAGCGCCCTGTCCGGATAGTCCGTCAAGATCCCATCGGCGCCCTCTATGAGTAGCTGCTCCATCTTCCGCGGGTCATTGACCGTCCAGACATGAACCTCCAGGCCGCGGTCGTGGGCCAGCCGGACGAGCCCGCCGGAGAACACCTTCAGCCGCCCGCTGTACTCCGGAACCTGTAGCGCTACCCCCGGCCACCGGTAGAAGGCGGTAAGGCCCAGGCGCTGCAGGATGACGAAGCGCAAGGTCTCGTCGTGGGCCA
>QGUQ01000401.1 GCA_003242195.1 Bacillota bacterium
GGACTACGCCGACCGGGAAGCCGCCCGGGCGCTGCTGGCCGTTGGGACCGACCTGGCCCGCCGCCATGGAGGGATCTTCCTCCGCGTGGACCCCGACATCCCGGTGGACCGGGGTGACGCCGTCCCGCTCCTCCGCGAGATGGGGTTCCGGCCGGGCACCGCCGCTACCGCCTTCGAGGCCCTGCAGCCCCGGTTCGTCATGCGGCTACGCCTGGCGGCCACGCCCGACGAGACCATGGCGCGGTTCGAATCCAAGACCCGCTACAACATCCGCTACGCCGCCCGCCAGGGCGTCCACACCCGGGCGGCCGAGAGCGAGGACGACCTGCGGGCCTTCTACGAGCTCCTCCGCCTCACCGCCGCCCGCCAGCGCTTCGGAATCCGCGCCTTCTCCTATTATCAGGAGCTGTGGCGGCACCTGATCGTACCGGGCTTCGGCCGGTTGTTCCTGGCCGAGCACGAGGGGCGCCCGGTGGCGGGCGTCATGGTCTTCCGCTGCGGCGACACCGTCTGGTACCTGTACGGAGGAACCGACTACGAGGCACGCCGGGTGATGCCGAGCCACGCCGCCCAGTGGGCCGCCATCCGGTGGGCCATCGCCGAGGGTTGCCGCATCTACGACTTCCGCGGCGTCTCGGGGAATCTGGATCCCTCCGATCCCCACTACGGGCTCTACCGGTTCAAGAAGGGCTTCGGGGCCGAGCTGGTGGAGTACATCGGCGAGTTCGAACGGGTCTATCGCCCCGTTCGGTACGCCGCCTTCCGCGCCGCCTTCGCCGCCCGCCGCCGGCTGTTGCGGCTGCTGCGCCCGGCCCCCATGGCACGGTAGAACGGCTCCCCCATCGCCTGCGGTTCCAGGAAGGGGGAGGTCGTGGGCCGCCTGCTTGCGCAGGTCTTCCCGCGGGGGAGTCGAATCAGTGGGCAAGGAACGACCGGGGGAGGTGACCCGGTTGGAGAGGACTCATGTGCGTCTCGAGTGGCCCCTGCCCCACGTCGCCCGGGTCGAACTGCACCGCCCGGAACGGCTCAATTCCTTCAACACCACCATGGCGGAGGAAGTGGCCGGTTGCTTCGAGGAACTGCACCGGAAGGAGGAGGTCCGGGCCATCGTCCTGCACGGCGCGGGCGACCGTGCCTTCTGCACCGGTGCCGACCTGAAGGAGCGCGCCACCCTGGACGAACGAGCCTGGTTCGCCCAGCATCACGTGTTCCAGCGCATGTTCCGGGCCATTGCCGAGACGCCCGTTCCCGTCATCGCCGCCGTCCGCGGCTATTGCCTGGCCGGCGGGTTCGAGATCGCCCTCAACTGTGACTTCATCGTCGCCGCCACGGATGCCCGCTTCGGCCTGCCCGAGGTCACCCGCGGCATCATGCCGGGCGGCGGCGCCACCCAGATCCTGCCCCGGATCGTCGGGGAAGCCTGGGCCAACCGGCTGATCATGACGGGCGAGACCATCGACGTCCACACGGCCCAGCGCATCGGCCTGGTCACGGAGGTCGTCGATCCCGAGCGGCTCCTGTCCCGGGCGCTGGAGCTGGCGGAGACCATCGCCGCCAACGCCCCCATCGCCGTGCGCCAGGTCAAGCAAGCCATCCGTGCCACCCGTTCCCTGGGCTGGGAAGAAGGCCGGCGCCGCGAACTGGATCTATACGCCGCCTGCGTGCCCACCGACGACCGCCGCGAGGGCGTGCGATCCTTCGTCGAAAAGCGGAAGCCGGTGTTCCGGGGGCGCTGACGGGAAACGAACCCCTAGCCATCATGCCGGTGGCATCGGCGGATGAAGGCGAGGCGGCCGCCGGGCTCGGCGCCCCGGCGGCCGCCGGATGCGGGTTCCTCCCGCGGTATCGGCTTCCTTCCAGGCGATGGACGTTGCCACGGCGCGGGACGGGCCACCGTCACGCGCCCAGGTACGCCCGGCGCACGTGGTCGTTGGCCCGCAGGTCCGCGGGCGATCCCTCCAGCACGATGCGCCCCGTCTCCAGCACGTAGGCGTAGCTGGCCACGTCCAGGGCGTAGTTCACGTTCTGCTCCACCAGCAGGATGGTCACGCCCTGGCGGGCGATGTCCGCGACGAAGCGGAAGATCTCCTCCACCAGGATCGGCGCCAGGCCCAGGGACGGTTCGTCCAGCATCAGCACCCGCGGCTCCGCCATCAGGCTGCGGCCGATGGCGCACATCTGCTGCTCGCCGCCGGAGAGCGTCCCCGCCAGCTGGCGCCGGCGTTCCTTGAGCCGCGGGAACATGTCGTAGACCCGGGCCAGGTTCTCCTGCACGCGCGACCGCAAGGCGGGCGTGAAGGCACCCAGCACCAGGTTCTCCTCCACCGTCATCCGAGGCCAGAGCTGCCGGCCCTCGGGCACCATCACGATGCCCCTGCCCACCCGGGTGTGGGCGGGCAGGCTCGTGATGTCCTCCCCGCCCAGCCGAATGCGGCCGCCGCCGGCGGG
>QGUQ01000402.1 GCA_003242195.1 Bacillota bacterium
GCCCGTCGACGTCCTCCCGAATCCGCGGGCCGTGGCGGCGGCGCTGGTAGCGACGGTCGAGGACTACGCGTGAGGGTTCGGCGCGGCTCCGCAGTCGCGCCCCGGGGCTGGCCAGAAGGCGAGCCCCGGAGCCCGAAGGCGGGGCTACCGGCAAAGGGGGTGACAAGAATGCGGGTCGGGAGCGCCTTCGCAGGGATTGGCGGATTTGACCTTGCCTTCGAAAGGGCCGGTGCAAGCGTCGCGTGGCAAATCGAGATCGACCCGACCTGCGTCCGCGTGCTAGAGCGGCACTGGCCGGGGGTGTTGCGGCATGACGACATCCGGACATCGACCGGAGCAGACCTGCCTCCCGTGGATGTCATCACGGGCGGGTTCCCCTGCCAGGACCTGTCCGTCGCCGGGAAGCGAGCAGGATTATCCGGCTCTCGCAGCGGGCTCTTTTTCGACCTTTGTGACCTTATTGCTGCGCTACGCCCCGCCTGGATCGTCCTGGAGAATGTCCCTGGCCTCCTGTCGTCGCACGGGGGACGGGACATGGGAACCGTCCTCGGGGCGCTGGGGGAACTCGGGTATAGCGTCGCCTACCGAGTGCTGGACGCTCAATTCTACGGAGTTCCCCAACGGCGCAAGCGTGTGTTCATTGTCGGCCATTCTGGAGAAGACTGGCGACCACCTGCGGCGGTACTTTTTGACTCCGCGAGCTGCCGCTGGGATCTTGCGCCGCGCACAGAGGCGTGGTCGACAGCTGCCTCGCTTGTTGCAAGCGGCGCTGGAGCGGGTCGCACGGGGGGAAACGAGCTTGGATTCCTAGTCGCGGGCACGCCGGCCGGGGGCGCTACCCGCCCTGAGGGCGCCCGCGAGATGATCGTTCGATCCCTTACGAGCGACACGCGGCTCGACCCGACGAGCGAAACACTCGTTTTCCAGTGCCACGGCAGCAACGTCGGGCCGGCAGGCGCTCTGCGGCAGGGCCGGGGGACCGTTAGCGATGGCGTCCCATTCGTCGCCGCGACGCTCAATAGCGGCGGTAATAGCGGCGGATTCCGCTTCGAGCCGGGTGAGCATCTCGTTCCCCACCTTATCGACACCACCGGCCATCAAGGCGACCGGGTAGTGCCTTCAAGCGGCGTGTGGACGACGCTGCCGCATTCCGGTGCCAACAACGGCGGCGGGGCTGGCGCGCTGCTCCTGCACGAAATGGCCGTCCGTCGGCTTACGCCGCGGGAATGCGAGCGCCTGCAGGGCTTCCCCGACGACTGGACGGCCTACGGTTCCGACGGCAAGCCCATCGCCGATTCCAGCCGGTACAGGATGCTCGGCAACGCCGTGGCGGTCCCGGTCGTGGAGTGGATCGCCAGGCGGCTGATGGCCGTCGACGCCATGCTGCGTGGGAAGGCGGGCACGAATCACGCCGCGTGACTGCCAGACACCGACCGGAGGGAGGCGGGGAGGCATGAAGCTGACCGTCGACCGTGACGATCTGGTAAGCGCCGTTAGCGCGGCCGTGCGCGGGACCGCTAAGCAGGGGGCCGCGATGCACGTGCTGAGCGACGTCGTCCTGCGCGCGGAAGGCGGCCAGCTGCACGCCATGGGTACCGACCTGGACATCGAGATCTCCGCCAGCGTTCCGGCGGAAGTGGAAGCGGAAGGCGCTATCGCCCTGCCGGGGCGCGTCTTCCTGGAACTCACCCGTCGGCTGAGCGGCGGCTCCGTCCGCCTCGAAGCGATCGACGGCCCGGGCGTCTGCATCGAGCAGGGGCGGTCGTCGTTCAAGCTGCAGGGCCTTGATCCGGAACGCCACCCTGGCGGGCTGGCGAAGGCGCCGGAAGACTCTGCGGTGAGCATCGACGGCGGCTTGCTGGCGGAAGTCGCGGCCAAGACGTGGCCCTACGTGGCGACCGACATCACCCGGCCCGTCCTGACGGGCGTCTGCATCGAAGCGGACGGCGAGAACCTGCAGGCCGTCGCCACCGACGGCTTCCGCATGGGGATCGTCGCCCGGGGCGGGCTGAAGGGCGTCCGGATTCGCCGGTGCGTCGTCCCAGCGCGGGCCCTGGCGGAAGCGGCCCGCATTGTCCAGCCGGGCGAGGATGTCCGCGTGTGCGTCGGGGAAAGCGTGATCTCTTTCGAGACGCCCGCTGGCCGCGTGGCGGGCCGCCTGATCCAGGGCCAGTACCCGGACGTGCTGGCTTCGATCCCCGCTAACTACCCGATGCGGGCCGTCGCAAGCCGTGCGGAACTGACCGAAGCCGTCCGGCGTGCGGCGCTGGTCGCGGCCATGTCGCCGGCCTCCTGGGGTTCTTCCCGCCACACCGTCACGCTGGACATCCGGCGGGGGGGCATCGTCGTCGGGGCCGAAGCCCGGGACGCGGCCGAGGCCCGGGAAGAGATGGGGGCGGAAACGCCGTTGGGCCTGCACACCGGAACGGTTGCCTTTA
>QGUQ01000403.1 GCA_003242195.1 Bacillota bacterium
CTACTGTAATCATCTCTTTTTTTTTGCTCGGAACCTTAAATTTGTGTAAAAGAGACGGCGGGGGGTTGGTTAAAAAGACCGGCCGGCGGGTGGCTCCCGTCGCGGCGCCGCCGCCGGCCCGCTACACGCACCCTTGCTGTGGCCCCAAGGGGAATCGAACCCCTACCTCGGGCTTGAAAGGCCCGCGTCTTAACCACTCGACCATGGGGCCCCGTGGCCGACGGATGCACAAATGATAAGCCCGAGGGTTGCCCCCAGGCAGGGTCATTATAGCATCGCCGACCCCGCGGGGCAACGCCACCCCTCCGGGGGCCGGTTGCCGTGCAACCCGGGTTTCGCCGGTTCGTCACGGGGGCGCCTGGTGGGATTCGAACCCACAACCCACGCCTTATGAGGGCGCTGCTCTGACCGTTGAGCTACAGGCGCGCATACCAGCGTTACGAAGGCGACAACCGCGCAACGAGCGGCGCGCAGCACGGCCTCGCGCTTCAAAAAGAGTATACCACACGACTCCGGAACCGCGGGCCGAAGGAGCCCGGCCAGGCCGGTGTCGGGACCGGCCTCCGTGGCGCCCGTGCCGGCGCGTTCCTGGCGAATGGTGCCGGAGCATGCGCCGGGCTGTTGAACTGTGGAGCCTTTTGCCGTTAACCGATTAATCTGGAAGCAGCCGGCGTTCGACATCGGCCGGAAAGGAGGCGGGCACCATGGGCGCGCACAGGGCTGAAGTCGCCGGTTCCGGTGCGAATCCCTCCGACCGGGCCGGTGGGCCGGGCTTCATCGGCCGGGACGACGAATATGCGCGGCTGGTCCACCTGATTCGCAAGGGCCAGATTCGGGTCTCCATCGACCGGCGGGCGGTGCGTACCTACTACCTGCAGCGGGCCCGGGTCGAGCAGGACCTGTACCTGCAGATCCTAGCCGTCGCCTATGGGCGGGCCCTGTGCGTCCTGATCGGCTTGGCCTGGGTGGCGTACGCGCGGACGCTGCAGGCGATGGTCGTGGCTGTTGCCTTGCTACTGCTCGCCGCGGTGCTGGGGTGGCGCCAGCAGGCGCGCTGGATGGCCAGCGTGCGGCGGCGTCTGGTGCAGGACCGCCGGTTCTTCGACCGGGCGTACGAGGACGGCATGATCACGCTGCGCCGCGGCCGCCGGGTGTGCGAGTTCCCGCGACCGTGGACGGCGATCTTGGGGCTGGAGTCGCCCAGTCACTCCCAGCTGCCGTCCGGGGCCGAGAGGGCGAGGTCGATGAACCGCTGGGAGTCGGCCTGACGCCGGGCCAGGGCCCGGAAGCCACCCGGGTAGACCCGGGGCAGATCCTCGTTCACCGCCTGGCGGATCACTTGGCGGGCTTCGGCGTAGTGGGTGGCGAGCTGGCGCAAGGTAGCGGCCAGGTAGCTGGAGGACGCGGCCCGGTGCTGGGCGGCGAGTTCGTAGTATCGGCGGCCCTCCCGCTCCAGTTCTTCCTCGGAATAGGGCAGGGCGGGGCGCTGTTCGGCATCGTCGGCTGCCGGCAGCAGCGCACCGGCCGCGCCCGAGAGGAAGAGGGTCAGGTCGCCGAGGCGCCGGTAGATGCACAGTCGTTCCGCGTCCGAGGCCAGCAAGGCATGCTTGTTCAGGGCGGAGAGGTCGATGGAACGCAGCGACGAGCGGATGGTGCGTCCCGCCAGCTGCAGGGTCACCGAGCCGGGCGGGTCGTAGCAGGACCCGGCCAGGAGCTCCACCAGGTAGTAACGGGTCCACGGGGACTCCAGCAACCGATGGCCGTCTTCCCCGCCGGCGCCGGCGCGCCGGCGTCGATGGAGCAGGATGGCAAACAAGAGGTAGGGACTCAACCGCGTGGCAGCCTCAGGGGTCTCGTTGAGGGCGCGATGGCAGCGCTCGTCGTCCAGGGCGCGCTCGATCACCGGACCACCGTCGCGCAGCAGGCGTGCGATGCGATCCCGGGCGTCGGGGTGGGGGGAGACGGCTCCGGCGAGAAAATCGAAATCGGCATCGCTCAGATGCTCGAGCGGGAGCAGGTTGGCGGGCACCGCCGATCCCTCCTACCCTATTGTAGTCCAGCGCCGAGGGGACTTGCCACACGCAACGTCAGGAAAACGGGGGATGTGAGGGCCGTTGTCTCGGATTTTCGTCGTCAATCCGGTCCCGGCGGGCAGTGGGGGATGGATGCCGGGAGGCCCTCTGGGGGCAGCGACGTCCGGGGCGCCCGCCGCCTTGCCTGGGCACTCCGCTGGCGGCCTTCCCGCCACCGCGCCTGGCCAGCCCGGGGCCACTCCTGCCGTTCCCAGTATGCCCCCACCGCTGCAGGTGCTTCGCCCCGGGGACCGTTTGCTGGCCCGGGTGGTCAGCCCCGGCGGTAAAGGCCACGCCGCCCGCCTGGAGATCGGCGGCTATGTGGTGGAGGCCACCGCGGAGGTGGAGCTGGTTCCGGGCCGCCT
>QGUQ01000404.1 GCA_003242195.1 Bacillota bacterium
AGCTGGTACACGTCGTCGATCTGCTCGGCGTCGAGATCCACCGACTGCAACGCGTCGGCGATCTCGCCCTCCGAGATCACGCCGCCCCGCTCCTGCGCCTGCTCCACCAGGCGCTTCACCTCATCGACTTCAAGGAGTTGCCGCTTGACCTCGCTTGCGTCCATCGGACTCCCCCCTTTCCGCCGCGGCGTTGAGCAGGTGGTCGTCATAAAAGCATTCGCCGGTCCCCTCCCCTGCGGTGTTGGACCGGCGAGGGCGTTCGGCGTTCCTCAACCTCCCGCCCGACCTTTCAGCTGCTGCGATAGCAGCTGAAACTCCTCGACCAAGTCCACCGGCACCTGCCGCCCTGCTGCTTCCAGCTCCGCGATGCGGCGCTGGATTCGAGTGAGCCTGTGTCGCTTGAGGGTTTTGATATAATCTTCTAAAATCCTCTCGATCTCTCCGGGCTCTACGCGCTCAGGGTCGTGGGCGATGCCGGCCAACACCGCAGTCGCCTGGTCGAAGACGTCAGGGTCGACTTTCCAGGGGCCGCCGGGAGGCGGCCCCGAACCCTCCGTGGCGGGATCCCGCAGCGCCTGGAGCCGGGCCACCAGCCGGGCCGGCTCCACGGCCGCGGCCGTTTCCGCCTCTGCCTGCACCAACTCGAACAGGAACCGGTGGGCCGGCGTCTGCCAGTCGTCGGGGTCCACGCGGGCGGCGATGGTTTCCCTCCATTGGGGATACTGAAGCCAGAGGGATAGCAACCCGCGTTCCGCCCGCCCGACGGCCGGCGGGATTTCGTCATGTCGAACCCGCCGGTTAGTATGCCGGAACTCCTGGACGTTATTCCCACCGCTCCCACCGGCCACCCGTGCCCTATGGCTAGCCCGCCGGCGCCGTACCCGCCTGACTTCCCGCCAGAACGTGGCCTCGTCCACGCCCAGGGCCGCCGCATAGCGGCGGAGGTATTCCGCCCGTTCGACCTCGCTACGCACCCGTGCCAGCCACGGAGCCAGCTCCGCCACGGCGGCCGCCCGGCCGCGCACACTGGTGGTGTCGTGTTCCCTCAGCACGCGCCGGAACTGAAACTCGACCAGTGGCACGGCGCCTTCGATGTACCGGCGCAAAGCCTCGGGTCCCTCGGCCTGCAGCACGTCGTCCGGATCGCGGCCCGGCGGGAACTCCGCCACGCGGACCTCGACGTTTGCTAATGCAAACAGCTCCAGCCCCCGCAGGGTTGCCCGCTGCCCGGCAGCGTCCCCGTCGTAGGCGATGACCACCGTACTGGCATAGCGGGCCAGGAGATCCACCTGCTCCTCGCTCAGGGACGTGCCCAGGGAAGCCACCGCGGCGTACCCGATCCCGGCCCGGTCGATGGCGATGGCGTCCATGTAGCCCTCGACCACGACGGCCACGCCCGTCTCCCGCAGGCGCACCCGCGCCAGGTCGAGGCCGAACCAGAGCCGCCGCTTGTTGAACACCGCCGTCTCGGGCGAGTTCAGGTACTTGGGCTCGTCGTCGCCCAGGGCACGTCCGCCAAAGCCGACGACGCGGCCCCGCGGGTCGCGGATGGGAAACATGACACGGTTTCGGAAACGGTCGTAGTAACCCTGCCTTCCGGCCCGGCGCTGCACCAGGCCCGCCTGCTCCAGCAAGGCCGGCGGTATGCCGCGGCGGCCCATGGCCTGCAGCAGGGCGTCCCAGCGATTGGGCGCGTAGCCGAGGCCAAACCGCTCGGCGGTCACGGCGTCGACACCGCGGGAAGCGAGATACGCCCGTGCCGGCTCGCCAGCCGGCGACTGCAACACGTGCCGGTAGAAGGCGGCCGCCCACTCCAGCACCCGCAACAGGCGTTCCCGCTCGTCCCGCTGCCGGCGTTCCTCGGGCGACGCTGGCCGCTCGGGCAGGACGACCCCCGCCCGCCGCGCCAGTTCCGCCACCGCCTCGGGGAAGCTCCAGCCCTCCCGCTTCATCAGGAAGGTGAAGACGTCACCGCCCGTCTGGCACCCGAAGCAGTAGAACAGTTGCTTGTCGGGCGAGACGGTGAAGGACGGCGTTCGTTCCTGATGAAACGGGCAGAGGCCGACGAAGTTCTTCCCGGCCCGGCGCAGGGGGACGTAATCCGCGATCACCTCGACGATGTCCACCCGCGCCCGGATCTCTTCGACGATGTGCTCATCGAGGCGGTGCAACGGCGACCCTCCCCCGTCTCCAGGAGGAGACTTCGCGCCGCGCCGCCCGTTTCCTTCCCGGTTCTATATTTTAATAATGGATCTGAATAAGAGGGAGGGGAACCCCGGGGTAGACCGCATCAAGCTTCGGTAGGTGGATCCCCCGGCCCGTGTTGGGGTTAAGCCAAGGAAAAGCCCGCGAGGTGACGCAGGGCCCGCACCCACTCGCGGTCCGAATGCGGCCCGTAGAGCGCCGGGATCCGGGCCCGGAGCCACTGGGCGGCATC
>QGUQ01000050.1 GCA_003242195.1 Bacillota bacterium
GCCTTCATCCGCACCGACGAGAACGAGGCCGCCTGCCGGGCCGTGCTGGACGCGGTGAACCGGCTGTTCGTCCTGGTGGAACAGATGGTACCGGAAGGAACTGAAGCAGGGAGTGCGAATGAGTGATTATGGGCCGGTGTGGAAATGTTTTCCGCCACATAACCGGCCTCATTAATGCATTTGAACAGGTTTGGGTTGCTGTGGACCGGCGTACCCTGACGTGGCCATGAGCGGAGCGCGCTCCCGGGCGGCCGAGCGGTCGCCGCGGGGGCTCTTGAAGCGGAGCGATCTGGTCATGGCCCGTTTGATCAAGGTTCTGCTCGTTCTGACTACGCTGGTTCTCGCTGCTGGGTCCAGCTTCCAGGTCAAGGGTTGATCCCTGCGCCGGTCCACAGCAACCTGCATGCTTGTTAGGGGATAACGAAGATGTCCTCCAGAAAATGGGAGTGGGACCGGATCAAAGGGTATCTCCTTTATGTGATAGCGGTTATTGTTGCATGCTTGTTGCTCTTCGGGCCACGTGACTGGCAGCAGGCAGGAGTCACCCTCTTCTTTCTCGCCTTGACATTGCTCGCAGAGGCGTTTCAAATACAATTACCCCTCGTACGTGGTTCGATTTCCATCAGCTTTGTTACGATATATGCGACAGTAATCTCTCAAGGGATATGGCCTGGAATCTTTGTGGCCGCATTCGGGACGGTTAGCCCCGATGATTTTGTTCGCAAGATCCCGTTGTCGGCGATTTTGTATAACCGACTACAGTTGGGAGCTTCTGCTGCGTTGGCGGGATGGGTTTTCTATGCATTCCATGGGAAGACGGATATCGTAGATTGGCAAGCCATTGGGGCCTTCGGGCTTGGAGGCCTTACGTACTTCATGAGTAACGCCACATTCTTCATATTCTACGTCACTACTCTCAGTACTCAGAGGGTGCCGCTGCGTCGCCTGCTCCGAGAATTGAGGGTTCCACTGATTACAAATTATCTAGCTCTCTTGCCATTGGCCTATCTCATCGCCGTAATCTTCGATCGCATCGGAGTCTTCGGTGTAGCCCTCTTCTTGCTTCCGCTAATGGTCGCACGCGTTTCCTTCCAACGGTACGTCGACATGTACCAGATGTTCCTTGGGACCATTCGGGCGCTGGCAGTGGCGCTTGAGGCCAAGGACCGCTACACCTACGGCCACGCCGACCGCGTGGCCCGTCTTTCTGTCGAGATCGGCAAGCGGCTCGGCATGAGCGACCACGAACTGGAGATCCTCCAGTACGCGGCCATTCTCCACGACATCGGCAAGATCGGGATCCGGGACGAGGTCCTCAACAAACCGGGGAGGTACACGCCCGAGGAGTTCGAAGAGATGAAGCGCCACCCCGTGATCGGGGCGCGGATCGTGGCCAGCGTCAAGGCGCTGGAGCAGGGTGCCGACTGGATCCGGCACCATCACGAGCGCTACGACGGAACCGGGTATCCGGACGGCCTCAAAGGGGAGGAGATCCCCCTGGGGGCGCGGATCATCGCCGTCGCCGATGCTTTCGACGCCATGCTCTACGACCGGCCCTACAAGGCCGGCCGGCCCCTGCCCGAGGTGATCGAGGAGTTCAAGCGTTCCTCGGGCACCCACTTCGACCCGAAGGTCGTCGACGTGCTCCTGGAACTGATCCAGGACCCGCGCCGGGCAGCCGAGCTGACGAGGCCTCCGGAGCTCAGCTTCATCGAGTTCGTGGGTACGCTCAACGGGCCCGTGGCCGTCCCTTCCGCCCGCCAGGAGGCTGCGGCCGCCGACGAACCACGCCCGTGAGGTCCGGCCCGCTGGACGGCGACGGGCACCGGCCCGGGTCCCGGGCCTTGAGCCTGGACCGGGTTCTGTGGTGTGATATCGCCGTAGGGGCCGGGCCGGCCGACCCCGAAGCGCGGCACGCGGAGCAAGGTGGGCTGGTCGATGTTCCTGGTGACGCTGGGGCTGGCCATCATGGTCGGTTGGCTGCGGGGAGGCCGGCTGGGCCGGCTGGCGGGGCTGCCGTTGCGGTGGGTCGTTCTCCTGCCTGTTCCCTTCGTGATACGGGCGATGCTCCTGCACCCGCGGGCCGGCGAGGTGCCGCTCCTGGCCCAGTGGGCACCGGTGCTGCAAGGTCTGGCCTACGGCTTGCTGGTTTTCCTTTCCGCGGTCAACCTCCACTTGCCGGGTTCGTCCTTCCTGCTGGCGGGGACCCTGGCCAACGCGGTGGTGATCCTGGCCAACGGTGGCCGCATGCCCGTTTCCGAGGCGGCCGTGCGGATCGCCGCGGGCGGCGAGCGGGTGACGGCGCTGGCGGTTCTCCACGGCGAGCGGAGTCTGACCCACCAGCTCTTGACACCCGATACGCGATTGCCCTGGCTGGCCGACATCCTTCCCCTGCCACGGCCCTTCCCCTTCCCGTCGGTGGCGAGCCTGGGGGACGTGCTCATCGCGGTGGGCCTGTTCTGGTTGGTTCTCCGCAGCATGGGGGCGGCAGGGGCGCGGGTGGCACGCGGCGCCGTTTGAAGCGGGTTCCGGCTCCGTGATAAAATCGACGGGGTTTGGAGTTCAGGGTTCCCGGCGAGTCCCGCCGGTTTTTTCGTCAGGAGATGAGCGCTCATGTTGGGGTTGCTCCGCAACCTCTTTAATTACAATGAGCGGGAGATCCGGCGGCTGTCGCGGGAGGTCGAGCGTATCAACGCCCTGGAGCCGGAGATCTCGCGGCTCACCGACGCCGAGTTGCGGGCGAAGACGGACGAGTTCCGTCGCCGCCTGGCGGCCGGTGAGTCTCTGGACGACCTCCTGCACGAGGCCTTTGCCGTCGTCCGGGAGGCCGCGAAGCGCACGTTGGGGATGCGGCCCTTCGACGTCCAGCTGATGGGCGGTATCGTCCTCCACGAGGGCAAGGTCGCCGAGATGAAGACAGGCGAGGGCAAGACCCTGGTGGCGACCCTGCCCGCCTACCTGAACGCCCTGACGGGCCGCGGCGTGCATATCGTCACCGTCAACGATTACCTGGCGCGCCGCGACGCCGAGTGGATGGGCCGGATCTACCGGTTCCTCGGCCTGTCGGTGGGCGTGATCGTGCACGGCCTGTCCTTCGAGGAACGGCGGCGGGCCTACGCGGCCGACATCACCTATGGGACGAACAACGAGTTCGGCTTCGACTACCTGCGCGACAACATGGCGCTGTACCCGGAGCAGGTGGTCCAGCGCGAGCTCCACTACGCCATCGTCGACGAGGTCGACAGCATCCTGATCGACGAGGCGCGCACGCCCCTGATCATCAGCGGGGTGGCCGACAAGCCAACGGAGCTGTACTACAAGTTTGCCGACATCGCGCGCAAGCTCGTCCGCGACCGCGATTACACGGTGGACGAGAAGGCGCGGACCGTGGCGCCCACCGAAGAGGGCGTGCGCCGGGTGGAGGAGATGCTGGGGGTCGAGAACCTCTACGCCCCCGACAACCCGGTGGACTACGCCCACTACCTCATCAACGCCCTCAAGGCCAAGGAATTGATGAGGCGCGACGTGGACTACGTCGTCAAGGACGGCCAGGTCATCATCGTCGACGAGTTCACCGGCCGTCTCATGTTCGGGCGCCGCTACTCCGACGGTCTCCACCAGGCCATCGAGGCCAAGGAAGGCCTCCGGATCGAGCGCGAGACCCAAACGCTGGCCACCATCACGTTCCAGAACTACTTCCGCATGTACGAGAAGCTGGCCGGCATGACCGGTACGGCGGCCACGGAGGCCGAGGAGTTCTCGAAGATCTACAACCTCGAGGTCGTCGTCATCCCGACCAACAAGCCCATGATCCGGCGGGACCTGCCGGACGTGATCTACAAGACCGAGGCCGCCAAGTTCCGGGCGGTGGTGGAGGAGATCGTCGACTGCCACCGGCGCGGCCAGCCCGTGCTGGTCGGCACCATCTCCATCGAGAAGTCCGAGCGCCTGAGCGAGATGCTCAAGCGCCGCGGCATCCCCCATCAGGTGTTGAACGCCAAGTACCACGAGAAAGAGGCAGAGATCATCGCCCAGGCCGGGCGGGTCGGCGCGGTCACCATCGCCACCAACATGGCGGGCCGTGGCACCGACATCCTCCTGGGCGGCAACCCGGAGTTCCTGGCCCGGCAGCGCATGCGCAAGCTAGGGTACCCGCCCGAGGTCATCGCCGCGGTCTCGGGCCAGATCGACCCCGAGGACCCCGAGCTGGCCAAGGCGCGGGAGGACTACCTCCGTCTGCTGGAGGAGGCCAAGCGCGAGACCGAGGAAGAGCACCGCAAGGTCGTGGAGCTGGGTGGCCTCCACATCATCGGTACCGAGCGTCACGAATCGCGGCGCATCGACAACCAGCTGCGCGGCCGCGCCGGGCGCCAGGGCGACCCCGGCTCGTCCCGGTTCTACCTCTCCCTGGAGGACGATCTGCTGCGCCTCTTCGGGTCCGACAACATCCGGGGCCTGATGGACCGGCTCGGAGTGGAGGAGGACGAGCCCATCGAGCACCCGCTGATCACCCGCGCCATCGAGAACGCGCAGCGGAAGGTGGAACATCGCAACTTCACCCTGCGTAAGCAGGTGCTCGAGTACGACGACGTGATGAACCGCCAGCGCGAGGTGATCTACGCCGAGCGGCGCCGGGTGCTAAACGGCGAGGACGTGCACGAGCACATCCTCGGCATGATGGACGATATCATCAAGGCGGCCCTGGACACCTACTGCAGCGAGGCCGCGCATCCCGAGGAGTGGAACCTGGAGGGTCTGGTCGAGTACCTCGAGGCCAACTACCTGCCGGCCGGGACCTTGCGCGCCGAGCAGCTGGCGGATCTGGGGCGGGACGCGCTGGCCGAGGAAATCAAGGCCGCCTTCCTGCGCGAGTACGAGCGCAAGGAGCGCGAGGTAGGCGCGGAGACGATGCGGGAGCTGGAGCGCGTCGTCCTGCTCCGGGTGGTCGACCAGAAGTGGGTGGATCACCTGGCGGCCATGGACGACCTGCGGGACGGCATCGGGCTGCGCGCCTACGGCCAGCGGGATCCGCTGCTGGAGTACAAGTTCGAGGCCTTCCAGATGTTCCAGGAGATGATCGAGAGCATCAAGGAGGATGTGGTACGCTTCCTCCTGCGCATGGAGGTGCGGCCGGGCAGCCGGGAGCCCCAGCGGCGGCGGGTGGCCCTTCAGGCCCGTGAGGAGAGCGGGCGCGTGCCCGCCTTCGCCCTGGTGGCCGCCGGGGCGGCGCCCGGGGACGGGGAGGCATCCGGGGCTGCGGGAGCGGCGGGTGACGCGCCCCCGCGGCAGCCGGTGCGCGTGCAGAAGGTGGGCCGCAACGATCCCTGTCCCTGCGGCAGCGGCAAGAAGTACAAGAAGTGTTGCGGCCGGACCGCGTAACGAGTCGGTGAGCCGGACGAAGCTCGCACGGTGTGAAGGTCCCTGGTCCGCGGACCTCTGATCATGGGGCAAGCGGAAGGAGGAGTGGATCGTGTGGGACGAGTTTCTCCGTAAGATTCGTGCCCTGCGTCCACGCCTGGAAGAATTGAGGGATGATCTTTGACCTCGCCGGCAAGCGGCAGGAGATCGCGCGCATCGAGCAGGCGATGACCGCGCCCGGCTTCTGGGACGATGCGCAGCGGGCCCAGCAGGCCGTTCGCGAGCTCAAGCTGCTCAAGGGGCCGGTGGAGCGCTACGAGGAGATCGAGCGCAAGCTGGACGACCTGCAGGTGCTGGCCGAGCTGGCGGCGGAGGAAGAGGACACATCCGTCCTGCCCGAGCTGGAGGCGGAACTCCGCCAGGTGGAGGAGTCCATGCGCCAGCTGGAGCTGGACCTGCTCCTGACGGGGCCTTACGACAGCTACGACGCCATCGTCTCCCTGCATCCCGGGGCCGGCGGCACCGAGTCCCAGGACTGGGCCCAGATGCTCTTCCGCATGTACACGCGCTGGGCGGAGGACCACGGCTTCCAGGTGGAGGTCCTCGACCTCCTGGAGGGCGAGGAGGCCGGGATCAAGAGCGTGACCTTTGCCGTGCGCGGGCCCAACGCCTACGGGTACCTGCGCAGCGAGCACGGCGTGCACCGCCTGGTCCGGATCTCGCCCTTCGATGCGGCGGGACGCCGGCACACGTCCTTCGCCTCGGTGGACGTGCTGCCCGACCTGGGCGACAGCCCCGAGATCGAGATCCGGCCGGAAGACCTGCGGATCGACGTATTCCGCGCCGGCGGCCACGGCGGCCAGCACGTGAACAAGACGGAGTCGGCGGTGCGCATCGTCCACCTGCCGACGGGCATCGTTGCTACGTGCCAGAACGAGCGCTCCCAGCATGCCAACAAGGAGACGGCGATGAAGATCCTGAAGGCGCGCCTGGCCCGCTACTACGAGGAGCAGCGCCTCAAGCAGATCGCCGAGCTGCGGGGCGACGTGGGCGAGATCGCGTGGGGCAACCAGATCCGTTCCTACGTCTTCCAGCCCTACACCCTGGTCAAGGACCACCGGACCAACGTGGAGATCGGCAACGTGCAGGCGGTCATGGACGGCCACATCGACCCGTTCATCAACGCCTACCTCAAGTGGGAGGCGTCCCGCAGCGGGGGATCTGCCAACCGGCGGGAACGGCAGGAGGCGGGCGCGCCGAACGGGTCGGCCCGGCCCCGGTGAGGGGCAGCTCCGGTCAGGATCGGCTGCGCAAGGGGAAGCCGCAGTGGGGCGTGGACCGGCGGGCACCCGGGCCACGCCCCGCTGGGTGTTGGTTTCCTGTTGCCTTCACCATCAGATTCCAGCCCAATCCCATGGCGCCCATGGCAGGGTTTGTCCAGCTTCCGTCGAAGTACGGCGAGACGCGGGAAATGTCGAGAGGTGGCGGCCTCCGTGATCGAATTCATCAACGTCAGCAAGGTGTATGCCAACGGTGTGACCGCCTTGCGGGACGTGAGCCTGCACATCGGCCGGGGCGAATTCGTGTTCCTGGTGGGGCCGTCCGGCGCGGGGAAGTCCACCCTGGTGCGCCTGATCTACCGCGAGGAAGTGGCCACCCGCGGCATTGTCCTGGTCGACGGGCTCAACCTGGGCCGCCTGCGGCGGCGTGACGTGCCCTTCCTCCGCCGCCAGATGGGTGTCGTCTTTCAGGATTTCAAGCTCCTTCCCAATCGCACGGCCTACGAGAACGTCGCCTTTGCCATGTTCGTCACCGGGCACACGCGTCGGCAGATCCGGCGCCGGGTTCCCGAGGTGCTGGAGCTGGTGGGGCTCGCCCACAAGGCCGACGCGCTGCCGTCGGAGCTCTCGGGCGGCGAACAGCAGCGCGTGGCCGTGGCCCGGGCAGTGGTCAACTATCCGAAGATCCTGCTGGCGGACGAGCCCACGGGGAATCTCGATCCCGAGACGGCGTGGGGCATCATGGAGCTGCTGGTGGAGATCAACCGCCGGGGTACGACCGTGGTGGTCGCGACCCATGCCCAGTCCATCGTCAACGCCCTGAGGCGCCGTGTGATCCGCCTGGAGGGCGGCCGCGTGATCGGAGACGAACCGCAAGGGGTGTACGAGCGTGCGATTTGACACGCTGGCGTACTTCCTGCGGGAGGCGCTGGTCGGCATCCGGCGGAACGGGTTCATGAGCTTTGCATCGGCGTCGACCGTGTTCGTCTCCCTGGCAGTCCTCAGCCTGTTGTTGGTCGTGGCAGCCAACGTGCGCAACCTGGCCGAGTACGTGGAGTCCCAGGTTGCGGTGGTGGCCTTCATGGACTCGCGGACTCCCCGGGAGGAGTCCCGGGCCCTGGAGGCTCGTATCGCCCAGCTGCCCGGTGTGGCGGGGACGCGGTTCGTCACGCGCGAGCAGGCCCTGGCCGAGTTGAAGGAGATGTTCGGTGACCGGGCCGACCTGCTGGAAGGCGTCGAGCGCGAGAACCCGCTCCGCGACTCCATCGAGGTTCGACTGGCCGATCCTCGCTACGCCGACCAGGTGGTGCAGACCCTGAACGCCGCCGAGGGCGTGGCCGATGTCAAGTACAGGAGGGACCTGGCCGATCGCATCCGCCGGGTAGGCGAGGCGGTGCGCATCGGTTCGGCCGCGCTGGTGGCGCTTCTGGGGACGGCAACCTTGTTCCTCATCGCCAACACCATTCGCCTGACCGTGTACGCGCGCCGGCGGGAGATCCAGATCATGAAGCTGGTGGGGGCCACCGACTGGTTCATCCGCTGGCCCCTCCTGATCGAAGGCGTGTTGCTGGGGCTGGTCGGCGCCGGCGCGGCTGCGGCCCTGACGTGGTGGGGCTACCAGCGGCTCATGACGGAGATCGCCCAATCCATGCCCTTCGTGCCGGTGGTGCCGGAGCACCCCCTGTTGACGCAAGTGTCCCAGGTGCTCCTGCTGGCAGGCGCGTTGCTGGGAGCCTTGGGCAGCAGCATTTCCTTGCGGCGCCACCTGCGGGTGTAACAACTCGCTGGTGGGAATCGAAACCGCCCGCCGGTCTGCGGGGGCCGGCAGGTCGACATGATGATCGCCAGGGGTGGAGAGGGCAGGCTCCACCTCCGGTGGCGGGTGCGGAGCGGGGTTGCGGTATCGGGTTTCCGTCGCCCCAGCCCGCGAATCAGCCGGCGATCCGGGGAGGACGAGCAATTCGGGGAGGACGGGTGATCCGGGGAGGGCAGCAGGATGGGAGGAACGGGCAGCCGTGTCGGAACGCGGGTGGGCTCCTGGGGCCCGTGGGTCCGCGGCATGGCCGTTGCGGTTCTCGTCGGGCTCGGGCTCGGCCTGTTTCCCATGGTGGGCAGCGTGCCGTCCCGCCCGGCCCGAGCGGCCAGCAGCGTAGAGGATCTGCGGCGTAAGATCGAGGAGGCCAACGGGACCCTCGCCGACCTGGAGCGTCAACAAGCGGAGGCCCAGCGCAAGCTGCGCTCGTTGCGCCAGGACGAGGCGGCGATCGTGAAGCGGATCAAGATCCTGGAGGAGCAGATCCGCGTCACGCGGGTGAAGCTGGCCGAGCTCGAGCGCCAGGTGCAGGAAGCGGAGGAGAAGCTGGCCGCCAAGCAGCAAGAGATCGACCGGGCCACGCGCCGCTTGGAGCAGCGGGAAGAGTACGTCGGCAAGCGCATCCGGGCCATCCAGGAAAACGGGACGGTCGGAGTGCTGGAGGTCCTGTTCGAGGCCAACAGCTTCGCCGACTTCCTGACGAGGCTGGATGTGCTCGCCCAGATCCTGCGGCATGACTTGGACGTCATGGCTGCAGTCAAGGCCGAGCGGGAGCGCTTGGTAGCGGAGAAGAACGAGCTGGAGAAGGACCGTCGCCAGCTACTGGCCTTGAAGGGGGAGCTGGAGCAGCACCAAAAGAGCCTGAACGCCACGGTGGCCAGCCACCGCGATGAGCTGGCGCGCCTGGCACAGCAGCGGCAGAAGGTGGAGGCGGAACTGGCCGCTCTCGATCGTGATTCCCGCCAGGTGGAGGGGATGCTCCGGAACCTCCGGGCCGATCTGCAGCGGCG
>QGUQ01000405.1 GCA_003242195.1 Bacillota bacterium
CCGACGCAGACCGAATCTTCAACATTTTTCGCCATGACCTGCTGCTTTGGGACAACTACCCCGTGAACGATTTCCAGCGTGACCGCTTGTTCCTGGGGCCATTGGTAGGAAGGGATCCCGATCTTGCAGACCACGGTGTAATTGGTATCACCGCGAACCCCATGAATGAAGCCGAGGCTTCTCAGATCGCCCTGGCGACGGTGGCCGACTTTGCCTGGAACCCCCAAGCCTATGACCCCCAGGCCTCGTGGGAACACGCTCTGCGGCAGTTCGGCGGAAAGGCTTACGAGCCCTTGCGAATCCTGGCCGGCAATTCCCGCTCCTCGCGGCTGGACAGGAGGGAATCACCGGAACTATCTGCCCTTATCAAAGACTTCTGGGCGGCGTACGAATCCGGGAGATTGCGTCGGGTCGAGCCACGGACAGATGCCGGCCGAGACAGCACAAGGGCCGAGGGCTTAATGGATCTCTCTGCCGTTCCACGCCCGGCACAGCGGCTGCTCGCAGCTTTTCGCGCCATGCGTGATGCACCTGCCCGGCTCCGCCAAGACCTAGACAACCCATACTTTCTCCAAGAAGCAGACGCCCATCTACAGAAACTGGAGCTTTATGGCAGAGCGGGTGAAGTAGCTGTGAGGATGCTACTAGCGGCTACGGCCGGTGATTGGACGGCGGCTGGCGCTTACCAGCAGGAGTTGGAGGCGTTGCAGGAGCAACTCTCCGCTATTCCCCAGCAAGTGGCGCCCGGCGTCATGGACCCATTCCTGGAGCGGGCGTTACGAGAGGTACAGCGTGGTCGGCCCGGGAATCAGGCTCCTGACGAATCCCGCCGATAATTGAGCACAGCCGAGACATGGTCACGACCACCGCACTGCTGGCTGCCACAAAGGACCACCCAGGAGCACCGTCCGGGGTAGCAGTCGCTGCATTAAGCCGGGGCGAATCCCCCGGTGACGTTGCCGGCGCCCATGGAGGAATAGATCCTTCCCCGCGTGGGCCGCGCTTCACAGCCGGTGCGGGGTTGAGCACGTGCGTCAGCCCGAACAAGAGCGCGGCGAGGATCATGCCGGGGCCGAAACGGGCGCTCCAGAGCTGGTACGGGCGCCCAAAGGCCTCATTGAGCCGCGATTGCACGTAGCCACGGAAGAACAACTCTTCGCCCAGACCGACAAAGAACAGTGTATTGAGGACCGTCGCCACGAGCGGCGCATGGGGACGCAAGAGGGCTGCCAGTGCGACGGCGATCCCCAGTCCTATCAACAAGCCAGCGGTCTGCGACCGCTGGCTGGAGGGTTCCTCCACGGGCCGCTGCTTGCACAGGATGATAGCCACCACCGGCCAGGCGGCTCCGTAACCCAGCGCGAGGATCCAGGCGCCCGGCCAGCCGTAGGGCGACCACCCCCATGCCGCCAGGAACGGGAACATCAGCCCGCTGAGCGGCCCCAACACCACCAGGGCGGTGCACCCGGCCTCCATCGCCCGCCCAGGCTGGTGGGTGACCATCGCCGCCGCTCGAATACATTCCTCCGGCGGAGTCCCCCGCACTTGTCGCTGCGCCCGCCCGCAACGTTCCTTGCCGTCAGTTCCCCTGGAAGCGAGGCGACCGTTTCTCCAAGAACGCCTGCACGCCTTCCCGGAAATCAGCGGTGGAGAACGCCGTTGCTTGACTCAAGGCTTCCAGTTCCAAGACCTGCTCTAGGGAAGATTCAAAGGCGCGATGCAGGAGCGCCTTCGCCAGCGCGATGCTGACGCTGGGGCCGCTCGCCAGCCGGTGGGCGTACTCCAGGGCACGGGTCATCAATTCCTCGGACGGCACCACTTCGGTGACCAGGCCCATGACCCTGGCTTCCTCCGCGCCCACGGCACGGTTGGTCAGGATCAGCTCCCTGGCGCGGCCAAGACCCACGATACGAGGCAGGAGGAACGCCGTACCCAGGTCAGGAATCGCGCCGATGGCAAGAAACGCCGATTGGAACATCGCTGCCGGCACCGCCAGGCGAATATCCCCCACCAGCGCCAGGGCCAGACCGGCTCCCACCGCGGGACCGTTCACCGCCGTCACCACCGGCTTGCCGGTCCCGATCAGGGGTGCCATCCACCCATGGACCTGCTTCAAGTACCTCCGGACGGATGCCGGGTCCAGGTCCTGCATGGCCCGGATATCGCCACCGGCGCAAAACGCCTCGCCCGTGCCGGTCAACACCAGGCAACGCACGGCGGGGTCGTGAAGAATCCCGCGCAACACCTCATCCAGCTCCGCGCTCATCTCCAGCGACAGGGCGTTGCGAGCCTCGGGTCGGTTGAGCCGCACGATGGCAACGGCCCCGTCGTGTTCCAGGACGACACTTCGACCCATCCCGCATCTCCTCTCACCAGTGCTGGGTTTCTCACGTACTCACGCTATTGCTGAT
>QGUQ01000406.1 GCA_003242195.1 Bacillota bacterium
CTGGCGGCGGGGATCAACCGCCATCCCCTGCTGCGCCTGCTGCTGGCGGGCGATCCAACGCCCCCATCCCCGCCGCTGCAGGCGGTCGGTGCGGAGCAACGGCCGGCCGGCGCGGGCCGGGCCGCCACCGGGGGCAGCGACTCCTGAGGTCGCTCCCGCCGCCACCTGAAGGCGTCGGTGGCGCCCTCAGGAGGCGCCGGCGGGCGTCGCACCACCGAAACGGCGGCCCAGCACCCGGGCGAGCCGCTCCGCGGACCCGTCTTCGTCCTCCTCCACTTCCAGCACGACGGGGCCCGCGAACCCCCGCTCCGCCAGCGCCTCCACCAGAGCCTCCAGGTCGAGCCGGCCCCGTCCGAGGGGCAGGTGGGCGCGGCCGACGCCCGCCCCCGCCGCACCGTCGGGGGGCACGGCATCGTGCAGGTGGAGGCCGGCCAGCCGCCTCCCCACGGCTGCCAGCACCTGCAGCGGGTCGTCCCCGTTGCTGATGGCATGCCCGACGTCCACGCAGGCCCCGACGTCCGCCTCCTCCAGGACCCGGACGAACACCGCCAGGGGCACGCCCTCCAGGTTCTCCAGAGCCAGGGCGCCGCCGCCGGGTCCGCCGGCCAGCCGCCGGAGGGCGGCCACCAGGCGGCCGGCGAGGGCCTCCAGCAAGGCCGCCCGCGCGGGTGGCGGGGCAAACTGGACCACGGCCTGGGTGGCGTGATTGGCGGGGTGGACCGCCGCCACCCGCGGTGCCAGGGGCGCGGTAGCCGCCAGCGCCGTTTCCACGGAACGCACGCTGCCCTCCCAGACCTGGCGGTCCAGGGCCGCCAGATCCGTCCAGGCGTAGGGAAGGTGCACGGTGGCACCCAAGCCCTCCCGGTCCAGGATCTCGGCCACCTGCCGCCAGAGATCCGGCCGGGCGTACCTGTCATCCAGAACGCAGGCTTCGGCGTGGAACTCCACCAACTGGGCCCCCAGATCCCCCAGCCGGCGCACCTCGCCAGACAGCCGGGCCAGGAACTCTCGCGGCTCGGCCGGCCGGTGGGGCGCAGCCCACAGCGAGCGGCAGGGAAGGGATACGTGGGGCACGGGCCCGCCGTGCCGGTTCTGCCCGTCCATGGTCACGCCTCCTCGGTAATCCTTCGCGAACTGGGAAGGGAAGCAACCATCCACCCGGTCGCCAGTCCCACAATCCTTCACGTCTTATCTTCCCTGGTAGATTTCGAGAATCATGCTGCTGTAGAATTTGAGAATCATGCCGTAACGCGCAACGGGCTTGCCTCCTGCCGAGGGGAAACGGCCCGCTCCCTGGGGAACCGGCCCGTCGGGAAGACGGCCCGGCGCGGAGGGGACGTGCCAAGGGGATTGGAGATGCTGCAGCGATTCTTCCGCAGGATGCGCGCCGCCGACCCCCTTGCGGGTGAGGGGAACGCCAACGGCAGCACCGCCATGATCACGTTGCGCCGGGTCGTCAAGACCTATGAAACCGGTGCGGGACGCTTCATGGCTCTCCGGGGCGTGGACCTGCAGGTGAGGGCGGGCGAGTTCGTGGCGGTGGTCGGCAAGTCGGGGAGCGGCAAGTCGACCCTGATCAAAATGTACACGGGGATCAACCGGCCGACGTCGGGCGAGGTCGTCGTCGGCGGCACGGCCGTTCACCGGCTGGACGAAGGCCGGCTGGCCCGCTGGCGCGGTCGCCACGTGGGCGTCGTCTTCCAGTTCTTTCAACTGCTGCCCACGTTGACGGTCCTCGAGAACGTGATGCTGCCCATGGACTTCTGCGGCGTGTACGCACCCGCCCAGCGACGGGATCGGGCCATGGCGCTGCTGGATCAGTTCGGCGTGGCCAAACACGCCCACAAGCTACCCGCCGCCCTGTCGGGCGGTCAGCAGCAGCGGGTGGCCATCACCCGCGCCCTGGCCAACGACCCACCCGTACTGGTCGCCGACGAGCCCACGGGCAACCTCGACACCCGCACGGCCCGCACCGTGTTCGAGCTGTTCCAGCGCCTGGCAGCGGGCGGCAAGACCATCGTCATGGTCACCCATGACAACGACTTGGCCCGCCGCGCCCACCGGTCCATCGTCATCCAGGACGGCCAGATCGTGGGCGAGGTCGTGAACCGTGCTTAGCCCGCGCTGGCGTAAGGTCGTCCGGGACCTGTGGGGGTACAAGGCCCGCACCCTGCTGGTGGTCCTCTCGGTGGCCGTCGGGGTCTTTGCGGTGGGCGTGATCGGCACCTCCCGCATCGTCATGTCCGGTGACCTCCATCGCATCTGGATGGCGTTTCACCCACCCAGCGCCTGTCTCTTATAAACATTTCAAGCCACCGAGGAATAGGGAGATGCAGACTCAGCGGGATACTTTATATTTACAAAAAAAATATACATCAAAAAGTTTTAAAACAACCTCACTCAACAACAAA
>QGUQ01000407.1 GCA_003242195.1 Bacillota bacterium
CGGGTTTGTGGGGCTGGGGATTTGTATAAAGGTCAGCGGCTGGAGGGTACCGGCTACGAGCGGGTGGCCGCCGGCTCCAGTTAAGCCCGAGCGCAACACCGTCGGGCCCGAGGCCGGGCAGCAGGCGGTGGAGCGACGGTCCGCTGAGCGACCCATCGCCCCACCGCCGGATCGCGGGCCCGAGACCATTCGTCACAGCGGACGTGACGCCGTTTTCCCTACTTAATCTTTTTCATCACAACAGCCCGTCTTGGATGGATGCGGCCAGCAGTGGGCGTACATCCCCATGGCCACGATGCGGTTCGAGGTCGGCCTGGTCACCTCGTCCGTTACCTCGGCCGTCACGATCACGTCTTCAAAGGGCGCCAGCTGTTGGCCAGGAACGACGGCCAGGGAGCCCACCCAAACTCGTGACGCCCGGGGTGGATCCGCCGGTACCAGCGGGACCTTGACCGTTTGGCCGGTGCACGCCACTCCGCGCAGCCAGGCCACGAAAGTAAGCCCGCCGAAGGTGGACGGGGCAGGGAGACCCGTCATGGCGACGAGGACGTGGGCCCCGAGGTCGGTGGCCTGGAAGATGCGGGCGACGCCGCCGGCCGCCGGGCCGCGGGGGACGTTGGCGGTCCTGAAGAGCAGCAGGGAACAATCGACGGCGGGAACCGGAAGCTTCGTCCCCGGCGTGACCCAGATGATCTGGCCCGGGCAAACGATGCTGGGGTCCTGGATCTGCGGGTTGGCGGCGAGGAGCGCGTCCATGCTGACGCCGAAGCGGCGGGCGATCCCGTACAGGGTGTCACCGGGCCGCACGGTGTAGACGAATCCACCGGGACTTGTGGCCGGTGGCGGCGGGATGGAGGGATCGTAGCCTGGTTCCCGTGCCGCCATGTCCCAGGGCGCTTGCATCCACGGGGTGTGCCCTTGAAGCTTGCCCGTCATGACATGCACCTCCCGCTCCGGTCTATGCCGGCCCGGGAGGAGGGACGCCGGCTGCCCGCCGATTTTAGGTGGTCGCGGAGGGGAATGGGCGCAAGGTCCAGCCGGAGGGCGGGGCGGCTGCCACGGGATTGGAAGCGGGCGGAAGGCCGGGGAAGGCCGTTGACAGCGCCCGCTTCCTGGCTTCCTCCACGTCGATGGTGGAAGGACCCTCAAGCGCCTGCTCCAGGTCGGCGACCAGGTCTTCCACTGCCTCGATGCCGACCGAGAGCCGCAGGAGCCGGGTGTCGATGCCCAGCCGGTCCCGTAGCGATGCCGGCATTTCCTTGTGGGTCGTGGTGGCGGGGTGGGTGATGAGGCTCTCCACGCCGCCGAAACTCTCGGCGAACAGGATCAGATTCAGGCGGGCCAGCACCCTCTCGGTCCGCTCCGGTTCCCGCACCCGGAAACTCAGCAAGGCGCCGAAGCCTAGGGCCTGCCGGCGGCATCGCTCGTGGGCAGGGTGCCCCGGCAGCCCGGGATAGTGGACCTCCTCCACTGCCGGGTGGGCGGCGAGCCAGTGGGCCAGCGTCAGGGCGTTGGCCTGGGCCCGTTCCAGGCGCAGGTGCAGGGTCTTGAGTCCGCGGGCGGCCAGCCAGGCATCGTGGGGACCGAGGACGCCGCCGGTGATGGTACGGATGGTGCCTAGCTCGTCGGCCAGGGCGGGGGTGTCGGCCACTACCACGCCCGCCACCACGTCGTTGTGCCCGGCGAGATACTTGCTGGCGCTGTGGATGACCAGGTGGGCCCCGCGCTCCAGCGGCCGCTGCAGGAGCGGCGTGAACAGGGTGCTGTCCACCGCCAGCCAGAGGCGCCGCTCGCGACAGAGGGCGGCCAGGGCGTCCAGGTCGGCGACCCGGAGCAGGGGGTTGGTAGGACTTTCCACCAACAGCGCCCGGGTCTCGGGCCGCAGAGCCCGCCGCACGGCTTCGACATCGCTGGTGTCGGCCAGGGTGAAGCGCAGGCCCAGGTGTTGAAACAGCTCGTGCAGGACGCGCCAGGTGTGCCCGTACAGGTCTTCGGTCACCACCAGGTGATCGCCCGGCCGGAAGAGGTGGAGCACCGCGGCGATGGCCGCCATACCCGATGAGAAGGCAAGCGCGGCGAAGCCTCCCTCCAGTTCGGCCACGCACTGCTCGAAGGCCTCGCGGGTGGGGTTGTGCAACCGGCTGTAGTCCCAGCCGGTCGTCCGGCCCGGGCCGGGATGCTCGTAGGTGGCCGTCTGGTAGATCGGTACGGAAACGGACCCCGTGCGGGCGTCGCGACGCACGCCGACGTGAACCAGCCGCGTTTCGTTGCGCATGCTGATGGCCCTCCTCCCCGCATGCCACCTTGAGCATGCCACCTTGATAGGTCTCGGCCTGATATCGCCCGATGTGTCCGACCTGAAGATCGTCTCGACGGCAGGTCCGCGAGCCGACCCCGTTCACCGGGGATC